>NZ_JBFRLX010000101.1:0-12914 GCF_041470165.1 Vibrio sp. 10N.286.46.A8 | reverse complement strand
CGTATCTTCTGCAACGCCTAGCTTCAACGTATCTTGAGCACCAAACCACACCTTCTCTTCAGCGACTTGGTCACCGCCTTGATGAGGGTTTAGCGTATCTTCTGCAACGCCTAGCTTCAACGTATCTTGAGCACCAAACCACACCTTCTCTTCAGCGACTTGGTCACCGCCTTGATGAGGGTTTAGCGTATCGAAGAAACGAAAACCATAGCTCAACAATTGTTTGCTGTCTGACTCACGACTCTTAACGCTTGATGCGCCCATCACAACCGCAATAAGTCTCATCTCACCTTGTGTCGCCGAACTCGCTAAACTGTAGCCGGCACCAGAGGTGTAGCCTGTTTTCATGCCATCGACCGTCAAGCTTCTATCACGTAATAAGCCATTGCGGTTGTGTTGTGTAATCTTGTTGTAGCTAAACGAGCGTTCGCTGTATAAACCATACACATCCGGTAAATCGCGAATAATCGCACGGCCTAATAGAGCGATATCATAAGGCGTTGAATAGAGATCGTCCGCATCTAAACCATGTGCATTCGCAAAATGGGTATTTTCCAGTTTTAGCGAAGCTGCCCAAGAGTTCATCAAGTCAACAAATGCATCTTGTGAGCCAGCAACATGTTCTGCAATCGCAACACTCGCATCGTTCCCTGATTGAATAATCAAGCCACGGTAAAGATCCATCATCGCGACATCAGTGTTCACTTCGATGAACATTTTTGAAGAATCAGGGAAGTTTTTCGCCCATGCGTTTTCGCTAATTCGCACCTGATCATCCGCAGAGATGTTACCTCGTTTCATCTCTTGTCCAGCCACATAACTGGTCATAAGCTTGGTTAAACTCGCTGGGTTCAACTTAGTGTGTGCGTTTTTTTCTACCAGCACATCACCAGAGTTAAAATCAATTAACACATACCCTTTTGCGCCTAGGCTAGGTGGGCTTGGTACTATAGAAGGTGCCGCGACAGCAGTATTTGCTACGATCGCTGCGTTACTTACAATGAACATACTTAATAGAGGGAGAGAGTATTTTGAGAACCGTTTCATTGAATTAAACCTAAGTTAACGTTTTGTTCAGTATAGACAAATGCTAGCAAAAGAAGCGCGAACTTTACGTTGCTTTACGTATTTGTACGGTTCGTTACAAATAAAAAAGTATAATCTGCGACCTGTTCGTTTTTTACACAAAAACGATTGACTCAATGAATGCATTCAACACTTCGCTTTACCTCTCGGGCATACGTCTAAATAACATTTCAACAAAGCCCATAACCCGCTGTTTGCTTTCGCTCGGCTCTAAATCAGGTTGGATACCAGACTGCGCCAGTGCTTGCCACTGTATAACTTCCGAATTAGGAACAAAAAAAGCAATATACAAAGATCCTTTCTCGCTTACCTTTCCATCATCACTATAAAATGGCACACCTGTAGATAGCTGAATCGCATCAAAGATCGATTCATCGTTCAGTTCAGATTCTTCAGCTAATCCAAAACCCACTACGACATCACCAGCCCCGGATTTCAACTGATAACCTTTCAATGAAAGTTGTTCTTTAATCGCTTCGCGTACAAGATCAGTGACGACCGTCTTGTCATATTTTTCAGAAAGGTACACTTGCTCTGATTCGGGATGCCATGAGTACGTGACTACCCCATGCTTCATGAAATCAAAGTCACCACTGGTCACCACGCCATAATTGTGAGTTGGAGTCGTTTCATTGGTTGTACACGCTGTCAGTCCAATCGCTATCAAAGCCAACAACGCGACTTTATTTACGCCTTTTGTTGCACATATGAATCGTTTTATCATTCGCGGCTTCCTTTCCTATACAAGAATAATTATCAATTTGACCTTCAACATAAACAGTAATTATATTAATAGAAAGATCATTAAACGTTTGCGTAATCGCTAACCTTCACTTCTACTCATTTTGGGGGTTTAACCACAGAAATAGACTCGGTATAGTAAACTTAGTTAAACATAACCAAACCATTCGGGGCACGGAGCTTCCTCAATCATCTCATGAAGAGAAGAATTGGTACCGATAAAGCATCGGCAAATTTAAGAGGGTCACACAATGGAATTCAATATGGTTGAAATTTTAGGTTACGCGGCATCTATTATGGTCGCAATTTCATTAACAATGAAAGATATCGTGCGTCTGCGTGTCCTTAACTTTGTTGGCTGTACTCTATTCACAGCATACGGCGTTATGATTGATGCATGGCCAGTGGTTGCAACCAACGGTTTCATCGCTTGTGTGAACATCTACTTCCTTGCAAAAATGCAAAAGGAAAAAAAAAATGAAGCGATGAAAGCAGCAAAAGCTTAGATTAACGGCTAGCACTTTCAAACAATTCTAAAAAAGCCCAAATAGAACGTTCTATTTGGGCTTTTTCATGCTTATCAGTTTTAGAAAACTTCAATTACAGACAATACGATATTGACTCTCTCTGTACACCAGTGTGTTATTGCGTCCATTCTTTTTCGCTTGATAAAGTGCTTTGTCAGCTTGGTCTATCGTGCCTTCTATGTGGAACAGTGCATTTGCATAGCGACACCCAACACTGACCGTTACAGGTAACACTAACCCCTCAATTTTTTCGACGCTACGCCTAAGCTCTTCCGACAACTCGTACAATTGATATTCATTGCAATCAAAAGTCACAAAGATAAATTCCTCACCGCCATAGCGAGCAATTAGACGATTTTCATTTGCAAATTGCTTCAATACTTTTGCAACGGCACAGATCACTCTATCGCCTTCATTATGCCCGTGTAGATCGTTTACCGATTTAAAATGGTCAATATCTAGAAGAATGATACCAACACCTTTTAACGGATAAGGCGAACACTCTAAAATTCTCATCTTAACCTGAGAAATAAAGTCCCGCCGATTACTCAACCCCGTAAGATAATCTAAGCTAGCTACATCTAAGATCTTTAAATGACGGTGCCGCAGGTAAAGCACCAAAACGGCGATGATGCTAAGCAAACTTATAACCAAGGTCATCAAACTAACTAGCAATAAACTGTGGTTCTTATTGAGCTCTTGCTCCAAAACTCCAGCAGAAATGATCCAATTCAGATATGGGTAGAACTTATAGAAAATGTTTTTGTTTGTCGTACCGTTGTCATCTGAAATTGAGTAACTAAAATGCCCTTCAGGCTCAGCAACGACCTTATCGATGAGCAACTCTGATGAATAACCAATTAAGGCTTTCAAGTGTTCGTGTTCAAAATTGGGTCGGAGGACTAGCTCGCCTTGCAAATCAACAATATATACATAACCACTATCGCCATATGAATACTTTCTTAGTTTATCTTTAAGCGCTTCGAGATCGACCAAGTACATGAGTTCATCTTTATAAGTGGTCGCCACCAATGTATTACCACTCGGTAGCCTCACTGAATACGCGACCTTCGCACGCTTGCCGACTTCATGTGGATTAGCATGAGAATACTGAGTCATTCCAGACTTTGAGGTCAGTTGCGTTTGAATATGGGTTAAATGCGCGCGATTTTGCCCTTGTAAAAACGGATGATACAGGTGGACACCTTGTGGTGACATCAAATAGATATAACCTGACTCTCCAATCACCAATTCGTTAGCAATTCGGATGACTTCTTTAACTTCTTGTTCTGGAGTGACACCTAGTGTGTGAGAAGCGACAGTATCAGTCACACCTTTGAGATAGGTTTTAATAGCTTCGTTAACGGTAGTATCTACGATGTCGTAGCTTGCGTTTACAATAGTACGGAAGAAGAATTGATTAGACTCTAAAAGTGATTCTTTGGTTCGGTTAAATTGAATAGCAGAGAGGACCAAAGATACGAGGGCCAACACGATGGAAAAGTTGAGGATATACTTACGTCTTACTTTCAAAATCACCTCATAGCTTTTAAATTTTAGGTAACGCTATTGTTTTTATAAGTAGATTGTTTTATATCACATTTATCGATTTTACTGAACGATAGTCGATATTAATAGCGCTCTTCATGTGCAATCTGTGACTTATAGCAAAAACGCCGAACTGGATTCAGTTCGGCGTTTTGATTTTACGTTTAAATTGATAACTTAATTTATACTAAAGCCCTGATAAATCGACTTAAAAGCATTCGCATTTATTACCTATTACTACGCTCTATTGTCTATAAATACATTGCTTAGCATTAAATTAAGAGCACACTTTGGTCCAACTGCCGTCACTTCCCGGCTCGGCACTTGTCCACCAGTTTGCTTGGTAAACACTACCGTTATGAACCACTTGGTCGCCCGTGTTTGCGTGGCTTGGGTTACCCGCCCAATCTTTCTGAGGTAAGTCGGGATATACAGCTAAACCCGCAGTATCGCATGTACCTGGGTTGGTACCGCCATCACCAGGATTACCGCCACCAGTACTGATATCACCCAGTGGTAGATCCGGCTGCTCAAAGCTAAATGCATAATCGACACTATTCACATTCACTGTATAGTTTGCAGGGCCAGAAATTGGCAAGTAATAAACCATATCGAGTTCATACACACCACCAGCAGGAAGCTCTTTCCATGCAGGTAATGTAAACGCTACTCTGTGCATCGGACCATCTAGACCACCAATATTATTGGCACGAGTGTGACCAGAAGCAATCACAGACAAACCACCGCCCGATTGATCTTTTGCGTTATCAGGTGCAGACACTGGGATATCGAACTGGAACTCAGTACCACCAGGAAGCGCTTGACCTGTATTGTTTGTAAACGTGATCTTAGGGTTAATTGGATAGTTTTGATCACCGACTTTGAAGCCACCTACAGAAACAGTAATATCTAATGCTTCCGTTGGGATAGCACCCGTTGCAACCTTGTTTCCATATGGAGTAGCTGACTTAAACTTATCGTAGATAGCTTTCGTCATAGTGTTACCCATATGGAACTCACCGTTTCCGCTATTACACGCCTGTTCGGTTGTATCGATTGAAGTTCGGTTACCGTTCGCATCGAGTACGTAACAGTTGTAATCCCCTGCTAGTTCCCAGAACATGATGCCACCGATTTCTTTGTCGATAACGTAATCGGCTTTCACATCGATAGAATCTTTATCTTCCGTTGAAAGGAATACGCCCTTCTCTGCGTTCCACAACCAAGGAGCAACAGCCACGCCGTCATAGTTACGCGTGTAAGTCCCCATTAGAACATCTGAAGGATCGTTAACAGGATCAAGCTTGTAAGCTGCTGCATAAGAACCCCAAATGCCTTTCTCTAAGTTCTTCGCATGCCACATTGGGTTTGAACCTGCACCCATTTCGTTGCCTTTCGGATCAGTATCGTGCCACATGTTATCGATACCAATTGCGCCATGGCCACAGTTGTTCTTCTCGCCTTCACCAGTACCTGCTGAACATTCAGCTTGGTTTGGCAGTGCTGCTCGGCCCCAAAGACCATTCTCACCACCAGTTACACCTTGCCAACCACGTGTGTAGTAAGGCACACCGATGTTAATACGACCTGCTGGCATAGAACCACGGAAGTAGTGGTAGGCCCAATCCGTATTCAGATAACCGATACCGCCGTAAGCCGCTGTGCCGTATACGTTCCACTGTGCTAACTCTGAATCTTTACCTGTATCAAACAACGCAGCGTTATGACCTACGTGATCGTTCCACGCACCGTGAAGGTCATAAGACATGATGTTTACGTAATCGAGATATTTGGTTACATCGAATGTTTCCATACCGCGCAGTAGGTAACCCGAAGAAGGCGCCGCGATAGTTAACATGTAGTGATTGCCGTCTTGCGCAGAGGCTGCATCAAGCTTCTCACGCAACACTTTCATCAACACTTGGTAAGAAGCCCATAGGTATTGACGACGTGGTTCCATAAAGTCTTTATCGTACGGATTGCCTGCGCCCGCCATTGACGTTGGGTATTCGTAATCGATATCTAGACCATCGAACTGGTATTTACGAAGCATTTCAACCGCTGAAGTTGCGAATGTTTCGATACCTTGATGGTTAATAGAACCGTCAGCATTGGTCGTCATGGTATAGAAACCACCATCAGCCACTCGGCTACCATCAGTGGCAAAGTGGCCACCGGTCTCCGCCCAACCACCGATTGAGATTAAAGTCTTAACATCGTGTTTTTTCTTCGCTGTCGCTAATGCACCGAAGTGACCTTTGAAGCCTAATGCTGGGTCAACTTCCACGCCCGGCCACTCTTTACCAACCGCTGCGTTGTTTGGATCGTTCACATCACCCACGTTTACTTTGCCATCTGAGCCAATGCTCACGAAAGCGTAGTTAATGTGTGTGAGTTGTTCCCAAGGAATGTCATTTACTAGGTAAGCAGCTTGTGGGTCATCCCCTGCACGCCAGCTGGTGAAGTAACCAATGACACGACGTGGGTGATCCGCGCCCATTTTCTCACGGCCTTCATCATCGTAAATCGTACAATAAGGAACATCGACACCTTGAGTTTGATACAAGCCATCAGGTCGACAAGTGCTCACCGTTGGTACGCCATTCACCGTCAAAGAAGCCAGCGCTGAATCTGTCGTTGCGCCTTGATTGTCAGTCGCTTTTGCGTAAACCGCTAAAGAACCCGCTTGAGTGGTTGTGTAGTTAAGCGTGTATGGGCTTGTCGCAGCCGTTCCGACTAAAGAACCTGCCACATAAAAATCGACCTTATCAACCGTACCATCGCTGTCTGTTGCCGTTGCGGTAAGCGTTACCACACCACCAACATCAACCGCAGCTGCAGAAAGCGCAACCGATACTGTCGGCGCTTCATTTCCAGGTGTAACTGAATCGACAGAAATAGAGACCGCGCTCGCTAAGCTAGCCGCGCCTTCATTGTCTGTAGCAACAACCGAAACCTGATGGCTACCAGACGTTGCAGCCCAAGCCGCTTCGAAAGGTGCAGCTGTTACAACCGCAACTGAAGTTCCATCAATGAAGAATTCAACCGAGGTAACACTGCCGTCAGAATCTAGCGCCGTTGCACTCAACACCACGTTATCGCCTTCAGTGATTATGTCAGAGGCTGATGGAGTCGTTAACGAAGCCGTTGGCACTTCATTGGGCGTACCACCACCGCTACACACATCAACCTTCTTCCATTGTGCATGGTCACCTTCGAATTGGTTTGGGTTGTTATTTTGATTCCAATAATTGGCTTTGTAAGCACTACCGTCATGTGAAACTTGATCGCCGCCGGTGTAAACCGTGGCAGGATCCCACGCTTCTAACGTTGAGCAATCCACAGCCGCATAGCTATTGAAAGCCATTAAGCATGACGCAGTGAGAGTACTGAGTGTAAAAACCTTTTTGGCCACTCTTCCTTGATTTAGGTGCATGTTTGCAGTCCCTTAAGTTGTTGTTTTAAGATATTTAAAGTAAATGACACTTTTTTTGCCACTTAAATTCCTTCGCAAAACAACTGTAGGTAACAGTGCCAATTAAACACCTAAAATATTCCTTATTTATAAAATGACTCGCATTAATTTGTTTATAGCATGCAATGACTCGACACTTATTTTGCACCAACAACTAATATTAATTTATTTCGCAAAGCTAAAAAAATAGTGTCTCAAAATTTAGAAATATGATTTAGATTCGATGAGAATTCGTATCAAAACTAACCAAAAAGTAGGGAATTAGGGGCGATTTGAGATTATTTTATGAAATCGCCCACTTTTGGATAACAAATATGTTAGTATCAGCGGCTTTTTTGACGAGCCTCACATTTTTATCCGAATGTGGGAGAAATACATAGGCTTGAAAGAGCCAAATATAGCGAAGAAATAATGTCCAACTTGACGCAAGTCGCCAACGAAAACATCAACGCAGAATCTACTTCTATCGATTTCAATAGAGCTCAATCTTTGGGTGAAAAACTGGAACTCGGAAACCCAGTCTTTTGGCTGAGTGGCAGTTTCCTGACCCTCTTTGTCATCCTTGCTTTCACCAACACCTCCGTATTGTCCGAACTTGTCAACATCGGCTTTAGTTACTCAACTAAATGGTTCGGTGCTTTCTGGCAAGTCCTACTACTACTCAATTTCATTATCGGTTTAGTGCTTGCACTAAGTCGCACAGGCCATGTTCGTTTAGGGAAGCTTGCCCTACCAGAAATGACCACGTTTAAATGGATGTCTATCGTCCTATGTACACTGCTTGCGGGTGGTGGCGTGTTCTGGGCAGCTGCAGAGCCAATTGCTCACTTTGTTTCAGCTCCACCGCTGTATGGCAATGCAGACCCTCAAGCGATGGCATTCAATGCACTATCACAATCTTTCATGCACTGGGGTTTCCTTGCATGGGCTATCTTAGGTGGTCTCTCTTCGATTGTGCTTATGTACTTGCACTACGAAAAAGGCCTTCCTCTTAAGCCACGCACCCTGCTTTACCCAGTACTGGGCGACAAGGCAATCAACAGTTGGATTGGTAACGTCGTTGATGCGTGCAGCATTGTGGCAGTAGCCGCAGGTACAATCGGCCCTATCGGCTTCCTTGGCCTACAGATCAGCTACGCGTTGAGCGAGCTGTTTGGAATTTCTGACAGCTTTGCTACCCAAAGCGTCGTTATTCTATTCGCTATTGCAATGTATACGCTGTCGGCATTAAGTGGTCTAAGTAAAGGCATCCAACTGGTAAGCCGTTACAACATCATCTTATCGGTGTGCCTAATCGTTTACATTCTCCTTGTTGGCCCAACCAGCTTTATCATTGATGGTTACCTACAAGGAATCGGTGAAATGGTCGACAACTTTATCCCAATGGCGCTATACCGCCAAGATACTGCGTGGCTAGGTGGCTGGACTGTATTCTTCTGGGGTTGGTTCTTAGGTTATGGCCCAATGATGGCGATCTTCATTGCTCGTATCTCACGTGGCCGAACTATTCGCCAAATGATCGTTTCTATCAGCATCGTTGCACCGCTTGTGACTTGTTTTTGGTTCAGCATTGTTGGTGGTAGTGGCTTAGCGTTTGAATTAGAGAACCCAGGCGTAATATCTAGCGCATTCGAAGGTTTCAACCTTCCAGCTGTACTACTAGCTATTACTTCGCAACTACCGTTCCCGACTCTGATTGCAATCCTGTTCCTTATCCTGACGACCACGTTCATTGTGACCACAGGTGACTCAATGACCTACACCATCAGTGTAGTAATGACTGGTACAACAGAACCTAACTCAGCAGTTAGAACATTCTGGGGCGTCATTATGGGGGCAGTGGCTATCGCGCTTATCTCAATGGGCTCTGGCGGCATCTCAGCTCTGCAGTCGTTCATTGTGATCACTGCCGTTCCTGTTTCGTTTATCTTGCTGCCATGTCTATGGCATGCTCCGAAGATCGCAAAGCAGATGGCAAGAGATCAAGGCCTCGCTTAATACCTAATCCGATTTAGTTTCGGATAGCGTAGAACACTAAAAAGCCACTCAAGTGATTCACCTGAGTGGTTTTTTTTATCTGTTCGCTGTCGACTTTATTAATAGTTATGTCTACTAGCGCTTGTATCTACCGAGATTTCGGCTTATTGAAACTTTTCACCAGCAGCAACCATGAATGACATCTCAACCAATAGTTCAGGGTTAGCGAGTTCTGCTTTCACGCACGCACGACTTGGCGCGCAGCCTTCAGGGAACCACTCTTCCCACACTTCATTGAGTGCATCAAAGTTAGCGAAATCCGTTAGGTAAATAGTCACTGACAATACACGAGATTTATCGCTGTCTACCAAACTCATCATTTCTTCAGCTTGTTCGAAGATTTGCTGAACCTGACTCTTAATTCCTGCCGTTGTATCCGTCTCTGGTACTTCAACAAAGCTTGCAATACCGTTAAACACAGTCACATCAGACCAACGCTTGGTCGGGTTAATTCTATGAATTTTCACTGGTTATACTCTTCTTATAATTAGGGTGCACATCAGCGTAATCTAATCCAAATTCCTAACATTGAAAACAAAAATTAGAAAGCTCGTAGTACCGGCTAAACAGCACTATCGCCAACCTATGACTTTGGTGTTCAACATCACTAGCCTACGCATTAATATCAAAACAATAAATCACCATCTATTGAGTTTCTAGATAAATATATTAAGTATTACTCTCAACGCGAAATTTAATCTGAACTCTTGCGGTCATATTCAGAGATTTTATTAAATGGAGTACTTTTATGCATGTTCAAACCTATGATTTAAAACAGAGTAACGTCGGATACAGCCTAGGCGTGATTGGTGTAGCATTAGTGTTAGCTTGGATTGGTATTTACAAGTTTACGCCAACTGAAGCGATGCTAATTGAGCCTTTAATTGCAAACCACCCAGCAATGAACTGGCTTTACAAACTGTTCTCAGTACAAGCCGTCTCTAACATGGTGGGTGGCGCGGAAATCGTTGTTGCGATTGGACTGCTCGTTGGATTTAAGAAACCGACAATTGCTTTCTATTCAGGTATTGCAGCAGCGGCTATCTTTGTTGTGACACTGAGCTTTCTAGTCACCACGCCAAACGTTTGGAAAGTATCGGATGGCATCTTAGTCACTAACTTCTTCCTAGTGAAAGATATTCTGTTTTTGGCTATCGCTATTAGCGTAATCGAACGTAACAAGCCTCAGAAGTAAATGTAAATCTAATAAGTGGCCGTAAACCTAAAGATCTATTTTAAGTAACATAAAACCATAAGCTGGCTAGAAGGACGCTGCCAGCTTCTAATGAATAAGGCACTGATACTCACCTACTCAGCTAATACCTTACGATAATAATTAGCGTCTTGATTTTGCCCTTTGAATAACGCGTAATTCTCTACACGCTCAACTAAGCCAAAACCGGCCTTGGATAAAATCTTGTTGGAACCAACATTACCCCCTAACGCATAGGCATCCACATATTTAAGGGAAGAGTGCTCCGCCAAATAGATAAGTAACTTCCTCACCGCGTTAGACGCAATGCCTTTAGAACTAAAGGAGTGACCCACTCGATAGCCTAGCTCTCCTCGTTCTCCGTGTTCGTCGATGTCACGTACATTAATCCTACCGCAGATAATCCCTTGTTCATCTTTTATCAACATAGGAATCATCTCATCACTTTCATATTCCGCTAAAAAACTAGCAATCTGCTTCTCTACACCTGAAAGTGAATAAAAACTTTCTTCCCGTGGTGGTACAGACATCTCGAACCAATCTCTATTGTCTACTTCAAATTCCAAGAGCGCCCTAGCATCACTTGTTTGAAGTAAATGCAAAAATACATCCATACGAGTACTCCCAATGGTTATTTCGAAAGCCTTGCCTACGATTGAAATTCGAGTACCCAAATCTCTGAGTAAACGGTACGTCACTACTTATTTCAGAGTTAGCAGCTGAAAGTGAGGTTCTAGTGGGCATAGGAAGATATTTTTTAATAGAAGTGAATGGGGCGTGACATTTAAGCGACCCACCCCATCAATTATATACATACTTAACGACTACGGTTTACTCGATACTACCCAATTAGTTCCGTCAGTACTTTTTTCGTATACAGAAGTTTGATCTGACGATGTTATTCTTCGTGAATATGTCGTCGGAGATGCACGAAAGAGTGTTTTCCAATAGGTGATTTCTTTACTCTGATCATTAACTATCTTTGACCGTATGACCTTAGATGCGTCACCTAATTCATTACTAGAGTAATCTTTATATCTACCCATAATGTTTGTTTTGATATTTTCAGTATCTAAACTATTTAAATGACTTTTAACATTAACGACTGTCGATAATCCAAAGTCATCGCCTTTTCCAAAAGTATGCTCATTCCAGTCGACATAAGTACGATTTAATTGTTCTTTGATACTCTTGTTATATTTCCAAGTTGAAGTAGTTCTAGAGACTATTTTATTTGTTAGATCCAGAGATTGACAATTTACTAAGTTATGTATATTACCATCGTAGGCAATGTTAGATAGTACATTATCAAATTTATCATCTTTAATAATGATTTTCTCTGTGAATGTACACCCCGGACGGATGCTGCTATTAAAGTTGTTAATACTAGCAATATCAAAAGTATTGTTGTAAACACCCCACTGAGTTGAAAGGTTAACCGATGTGGACTCAGACAACACTTCCACCTCTGTTAACAAATCATCGCTCATTTTTGTGGTTGTTTGCTTTGCTGATTGATTAGTACCTAGAGAAGAAATATAAACCTTTTTATACCAATTCCTAGCGCCGTTTTCATCTTTGAAGTAGTAATGAACTTGCACATAGCTATTGGGGTTGGTTTGTTGTAAATCTTTTGTATCTTTGAACGATTTCTTTAGACCTGTTACGATATTTTGGGCCTTTAAGGCAAGGTCACTATCTTCGGATGCAATAAAGTCACCATAAATTTTAGCCTCAGAAATATTATATGTGCGAATTGTTTCTGTAAGAGCATGCTCTAACGCTTGAGCCTGTTTAGTTTGTTTTTCTATATCGCTCATTAGATCCTGACACGTATAGTTACTTTTACCATTACTTGTTTCTACTGTCGCCCATAAAGATGAAGTTAAAGGGGTGATAAAACGGTTTTTGAAATCGACCTGTTCTTTAAATTCAGGGGGTAAGACCATACGATAAGCATTTTTCACAGGCCCCAAATCTTCATCAATAGCGCCAACAGGAACATCTACTATCGTTGGAGCATAACCAAGGCATTTATCTTGGGTTTCATTTAGGTCAAGCTCATAACTACCACCTTTTGTAGTTAAAGCTCTAGGTTCAGTGTTTGCGTTATACTTACCATCATTATTTATATCTAGAAAAACGGTAGCGCCAACAATATAACCATCGATTACTTTTCCAGTAGCTTTTTTGTGAATTGTCGGATTACTCCCACCATCACCGCCGCCACCACAAGCTGATAAGGCCAGAACGCACAAAATTGGTATCATCATTTTCATTTTCATTT
>NZ_JBFRLX010000100.1:0-28086 GCF_041470165.1 Vibrio sp. 10N.286.46.A8 | reverse complement strand
ATTTTCAATATATTCACTAATTGACTCAGTAGCCTCAAACGAAGAACTAATTGGTAATTTTAGATTCAGTTGTTCAATACCAACGGCCATAGAGCCATTTTCTGACTCAAACTCTTCCCAACGGATCTTTCTTACTTTTGTTACAGCTTTTGCAGCTAGTAAGAGTCGAGCGAACTCTGCAGGACTATAGCCTTGCGTCTCAGCAATAAAATGCTGCTTTTCTAAGGTTCGGCCTTGCGCCAAAAGTAGATAGAACTTCGCAATGTCGTAGACATGAACATATTGGTTATAGCCTATAGACGGCACACCTACTTGAATCGTTTGGCTAGCGAAAGATTCTACAATTCGTTTTAGCTGACAATCCTCACCGCCATAAACCAAACTAGGACAGTAGACGACGTGCCACCTGTTTCTAATAGCGCTATGTATCGTTTCTACGTCTAATCTAACGGCGTCTAAGGGTTTCAGTCTAAACTGTCTCAAATCAGCGCTAGATGCGTTGCCAAAAAGCCAAACACCTGATGTATGTATCTTTGTTGCGCCTTTAGCGGCAAGTAGGTCTAACTCAGAGAGCAATTTCTGCTCCACATCGGCTATTTCATGTGCGGAGAATTGTGACCAATGTGGACGCGCACAATTCACAACCACGTCAAAGAAGCCTTCAAAGTCAGCTCTATCTTCTATTAACCCAACTATAGGAGGTGTGACGACTTTGTCTCTACCGTATGTAAAAACTTCAAAGCCACTTTTTGTGAATAGCGATGTAACGTGACGACCAATGTATCCACTAGCCCCCGCAATTAATACTTTCGTTATTCCCTTATTCTCTCCATTACACATAACCAATGACATGCATCTCCCTTTGAAGAAACATTCTTCAATATACGATCAGCCAATACACTCTTAGCATTTATGTGTTGATCAAGCTAACAAGCCCCTTTGATTCCAAAAAGTATTGTGTGGTGAGTAGTTAGATATCAACCTTTTCTGTGAGCCTTGCTTTCAATTTTATGCCCAACTTAATGTGGGCTTTGGGTTGAACCATTGGATCTAAGCCAAACTGCTTTCTCGTATTATTCAATAACAAAGGCGGTAACTTTTCTTCACAGTACATGGCGTATTTTTCAAAGTACAGTCTCGAGTATGCGCCATCAGCGATATCAAAAGGTTCATCAAGTTGAAGTCGCTTATGTTTAACCCAACCTTCGAGTGAATACCAACATGATAGATATAAAGGCCCCCAAAGATTCAGAAAATGCTTTTTTGATACCAAATCATGAGTAGCAAAGTACCCCATTCTCTGCAACGCAACACTTACAGCTTGAGCGGCTTGTAATTCTTCTTTGCTCCATGTCGATACATAATCCACACTAACGTCACTAGTCACCTGACTATAAGGCTCTCTTTTGTGAGCGTCTGTCACCAACCTAATCGCAGGTTTTAATGCTGACATCTCTTCCATCGCCCAATTCAACAATTCGGCGTTACGACTTCGGGTCGATTCCTCAATAGACTTCGAACCTTGTTTAAGTCCAACCAGTAAGACGAAAGTTAAAATAACCATGACCATGTCCATTACACCGGAGACACCACTCCAATCAAACTCATGGAGCTTTACTGTCACTTCTTTTGAAATGTCTATTGCTGATGAAATTGTTAGAAATAAAGACGCAACAAACACCGATAGTAAGACAATGTTTAATATTATTTTTCTCATAACCTTCGTCCAAAAATTTTGTATATCAAATCAATACTGAGCTAAATAGTAACCTAAGTAATTACCAACATTAAGTAACTCTTTTAACCAGTCAAAAACCGTACGTAGTTGATGCCAAAAATGGTGAGCTATACTTGTTAAGAGAATATGGTTCACTCCGATAAGCACTATTGGTTAGAAGAGCTATCGCCGCTTGAAGTAGCTGACATCGCGATCACCTCACCTCACCCATTGTGCCGAAAACACTAAAGTTGATTCTAGCTGGAAATGCCAATCGTTTAGCATCATTTTTATATACCGAAATGGATAATAAACACTTGTTATGTACTTTTTATTGAGGCCTATCTTCTGGGTTATCATGATACCAGGCTTCGAGCAGTTCCCGACCATAGATGACTTCTGTCTGCATATGCATGTAAAGAAGGAATACAGCCAATAGAAAACTAACTCCGTTCAACCACCTTAATGCTTGTTTACGCTCTGCATCATAGAAAAACATACTGACACCAACAAGCAAGAAAGGATAACAACCTATAATAAGTAACAACCAGCCAAGGTAACTTGATATTGCCATATCTGTCATGTCCGCCCCCTCAGAGCCATTAGAAAACTCATTGTATATTAGAGTAACTATTCAGCTATTAGGAGTTCACATAATCGAGTTTCGAGGTACTTCAAGTTGGGGGTTGATGCTGGGATGTTAGGCGTGAGCACCACCTAACCGAAACCATTACACCGCAAACACAAAACTCGACCGAAACTAAAAAATGCCGAGCGTTGTGAATTAGTCTTAAGCTAATAAAAACTAAGTGCTACTCTCCACTTTCAAAGTGGGCAAATACTTCTGCGCCAGTCATATTTTGTGTTTCATTTTTAAATTCGTAGTATTCGGGCTTTTCATCGATAAATATCTGATGAGTTAATTTGTAGTCATCCCCAGACATCAATAAACCGACAGGAAGGTGATACTGATTATTCGGCACCAAAAAGTAAAACAAGTGAGTACCACATTTACCGCAGAAACCCCTCTCAGCCCAATCGGACGACTTATATCTAACTACATTCGATTCACCTGATATTTTAACTGAATCAGCGCAATCAATGGCTAACATCGGACCGCCCGACCAATTTCTACACATACTACAATGACAAGCCCCCAATTCATTACTGGCGTACTCTACTTCCAACTCAACTGAGCCACATAGGCACTTTCCTTTACCTATCATGAATCCTCCAATCTTTGCAATGTGTGTAAAATGAATAGCAGATAACGTTTTTTATACCGATGACGTAATAAGAAAAGGCTATTTTTTGTTTCCCTTATCCGACAGATACGCGGCATACTTTTTAGAGACCCATTTATGAATATGAAGCCCTGTTTTACGAACAAGACACCAATCTATAGCAGCTAGAATCACCAAACCGATTACAGTTCCCATTATAAAACCTCCATGCTCATTGAATTGTCACTCTAGCAAATAGGACAGAAAAGCACCGTGAACCTAGACATACTATCAATGCAAGTTGGATGAATCAGCGCGACCTTATGTTTTCAGCCACACGCCACAGCACACCACTTGGGTCAGTGACACAAAACTCAAGCATTCCCCATGGCTGTTCAACAACCTCGGAAACGGTAACTTCAAATTCCGACACTACATTAGAGTTTTGGATGTGTTGATACCAACTTTTTACGTCTTCAACCAGCAAGTGCATCATGTAATTGTGACAGTGCGCAGGTTCATAAAAGTTTTGCAGAAGGAACGCACAACCGCCGTGTCGTAGATAGGCGATATCGTGAAATTCAGACATCAGCTCGAAGCCGATTGACTGGTAAAAACGCTTGGACAAATCGAAGTCTTTCGCGGGTACGAAAGACTTAATTTCTGAGACTTTTAGGTTTTCCATCCTATATCCTTATAGTATTGATGTTCTGGTGCTGACACGCTTAACGCTTTAAGTGGTTACGGCGTTTATTCAGAGCTCTTATTCAGAGTCTTGCTGAAATGAGTCAACTTCGGCTTTAGTTAGATAACGCCACTGGCCTGCTTCAACATCCAAACGAACGTCACCAATCTGTTCACGGTGTAGGCCAACAACTCGATTCCCGACCGCAGCAAACATTCGTTTTACTTGATGAAACTTGCCTTCTGTAATGGTCAACAGCACTTGTTTACTGGTAATCACCTCGAGCTCTGCCGGACGCGTCGGTTTTTGTTCGCCCTGCAATTGAATGCCCGCTTTGAACTTATCAGCGACATCGTCTTTGATACCTCGTGACAATGTCACGCGGTACACCTTCTTACATGACTTGGTTGGCAGCGTAATATTGAATGACCAGCGCCCATCATCGGTAATCAAGACTAAGCCTGTAGTGTCGGCATCTAAGCGCCCTGCTATGTGCAGTTCTGATGCTTTGTCTATCTCGATGTAGTTAAACAATGAAGGATAAACTTCATCGATATTAGAGCAGATAGTACCCGCAGGCTTGTGCATTAGGAGGTAACGAAATTCACGCAACTTAAGCGGCGTGCCATTTAACAAGATGGTGTTGCTTACATGAACCTGAGCTGACTCATCAGTAACTGTTTCACTGTTTACGTTCACCTCGCCATTATGGATGCGTTCAATCGCTTCAGGCTTGGTTAGGTCAGTGCTTTTACATAGGTATTTATCAAGGCGCATTAATCGTCGGCACCACATTTAGCACAAGGCTTGTAAGTTCGTTCACCTTGCTCGATAACCACATAGTCACCAACGCACTTGTCACATAAAGCGAGCTTTGGGTAAGCCTCTTTTTGTTTCTTTGCGTTAATGTTGCCTTCGGTGGTGTATACGGTTCTCATTTTGATGCCTTTGCTTGAATAACGTGAGATGCGCAAATTGTATCACTGTTTACAGCTTTGATTGGAGTGGTGGTGCATAGATAAATTGATTTTAAGCGCCGTCATTCCATGTTCTCGCCCCGTAACGGCTTAACCATGAACAACAAAGTCAACGTGCCACGCCTATCAGTGGTAAAATGATAAAAGCTCACCAACCAATGAAGTCACTAATGAAAAATTGTAATCAATGCGGGAAATGCTGTATCAAATACGGAGATGGTGACCTTGCCGCAACGCAAGAAGAGATTGATTTGTGGGAGTTGTTCAACCCAGACATCTTTGAGTATGTCCGAGGAAGCGAGATCTGGTTCGACCCTGAATCTGGTGAACGTTTAACTCGCTGCCCTTTTCTGGAGCTAGTTCCGACGAAAGACACCAAGGCTCAAGCCAAGTACACATGCAGCATCTACTTAGACCGACCAGAAGATTGCAGACACTATCCAAGCCTGATTAATGAGATGGTACGAGATGAGTGTGAAATGATTGAGGTGGTGGATTTACAAGACACGAAGAAAGCTCAAAGGAAACTCGACCTGTTGATGAAAGACAGCCGCCCTTCAAGCTATTCGTAAGCGATGATCTTTTGAAGATCAATCTTCAGCGTTAGCTAATAGCCGCTAAAACCTTAAGCCAAATACTGGTTCGCTTCTAACCAATCAAGCGCAACCAGTGCTGCCAATGAACATACCGCTCTGTCGTTGCCATCAACAAACTTAAGTTCTTCGATTTCAGCATCTGGAGACAGTTCGCCCGTATAATCAGCATGGTAACAAGTCAATTGCACCGATACGCCTTCCGCTTTTCCATCAGCTTGGCCTGTAAATGTCTCGACGTATTTGATGGAATCAGGCACTAAATCGACTGAGATCTCTTCTTTGATTTCGCGAACCAGTGCTTGCTCATCACTTTCGCCAGCTTCACGCTTACCACCCGGTAGGTAGAACAGTTCTTTGCCTTTTGATCTCACCATCAACAACTTGCCGTCTTTGATGAATATCCAAGCCAGCTTATCAATTACCTTATGCATGTCGTTAGACCTTATTTCTGTTTTAGTTCTCGTTATTACTGAATCTGGCCGCGCTATTAGCCACGACCAAACAAAGCCTGGGTATGTTACACGCTGCAATGAATATACTCTATTGAATCGAATCGGAAATATCATAACCAAAACGAAAAATGACAGCGTTCGAGACAATGCTCATCAACTGTCATAGGTGTTGTTTACGGATTGCTCGCTAGCTGTCCGCAGATAGAATCAATCGATTAGCCACTTAAGCGCAGAGTCATGGTCTTCGAATGACTTTATCTCACCGGACACAAACCAGCTCCCTACTTTTGAAGCGAATTCTTGCCAGCTTTTATCACCATAAATCGCGATTTTGTCTATCTTCGAATTGAGCTCTAATCCCAGTTTGAAATCATCCCAAGCAGCACGTAACTCCCAACCCGTTAAGGTAGAGATGTCGACCAGCATCTTGAGTTTAGATGAATCGAGTTCTTCTAGTGTAGTATTTAGAATTGGCATCATTGCTTGATAGTCATCGTGTGTGAGTTTACCTTTCGCTTTGAACACAACAATGGTTTCACCGCTAACACGTTCAATTCCAACCGATATCCCGTGACGTTCGATACGCATAACCTAGCCCTCATAGTAGAAACTAAAGTTAGCTTAGAGGATTAAATAACAAAGAGATGAGAGGTTGGCGTCAAAACAGACATGCATCCAAACGAGTTTTAAATACTGATATTTTAACAGCGCTTAATCGCAACAACCGAATAAGTGTGCCAATGCTTCATCCTACCCAGCGACGTGAGTGCTTGTTCGTCTCGCTCATGGAATCGTACTATCTCAAAGTCGCTGAATAAGCTAAGTACTTTGGCTTTTGTTAACGGCGTTGTTGGGGTTCGATAGCCATGTGCCCAACTGTCATCGACGCCCATGAAATCGCCCGCGAACACGCCTCCCACTTCAAGACAGTTTTCAATATTGTGCCAAACCTCATCAAAACGGGTTGGATCAGCAAAAAACAGACTCGAATTGGCAATCACTACGCCAGATTTCGGGTAATCATAGTGTTCAAATCCACTTTCAGATATCTCGACCAAAGATTTGCGACCAAAACGATCCCGACATAGTGCAATCGAATCAGGATTAACGTCGAAGCCATACACTTGATACGCTTGCTGTTCTAAAAAGGCGATGTCACTACCTGTTCCACAACCACAATCAATCGCAACATTTAAGCCTGACTCATTCAGTTTAATTGCGTACTCAGTTCTCTTTAAATGAGGTTTGCTTAGTGCCTTTTGGTAATACTGACGCCAGATCTCAGAGTGATCATCCATGGTACTTCTCCAATAGTTCGCTTAGCCTTTGAACCTGTACGATATTCGGATGCCCTGACTTAAGAGCAGTGCCTTCCGTGTTCAACCACACCGCGTGTAAACCAGTCGCTAACGCAGGGTAGATGTCTTTTTCGAGAGTGTCTCCAATCATCGTAACATCCTGAGCTTGAACACCTAACTGTGTAATGATTACAGGATAAAAATCAGAATCGTATTTGTCTACGCCAAGACTCGCCTTGCAGAAGTAACCGGAGAGATACTGAGACAGACCAGCCCGTTCAAATGCTTGAATGATATCTTGTTCTGTCGAGTCAGCGGCATTGGTTGCAACATAGAGTTTGTGCTGTTTCGAAAGCGCAGCCAGCACTTCACGCGCCCCTGCAACTTCTTCGACAACTTCCCAGTCGCACATCTTCCCTTGTGCGTCTGCGAAATCGACCATCAGCGTATTACCCCAGTCGAATAAGACTATTTCTGTTAATTCGATTAGCTTTGTCATCTTGCCTCCTGCATACGATGAATTATCTAATGTTTAAGCGAGCCTATAAAAACTTCTCGAACGGTTAGGCTCACTATGGTCAACCTTGTTACTGTTTATGGAGCACGATCTTCTAAACACAAAATACCCTTTATTGATAAACCACTTTGAAACGCTCCAACATAAGTAACATGTCTTCACTTGGTGATATCTTGAGTTCTTCACATTCACGTGAGAAGAAATTCCAGTGAGCTTCTCTCCACCATTCGAGTGTTTTATCGCCCTCACCTTCGGCAGCAGCAAACTCAGCGGTCACTTCGTTGTATTTGCACGACGACACCGAGGTAATCTCTACAATGCAGACGGGCTTGCCATCCCAATCGGTGACAACTTGCAAGTGACCAACTACTGGTCTCGTCTCGCCTTCATGGGTATACCAGTATTCAAGGCCGCAGGACGCCTGTTTTTCACCCTTGAGAATCAACTGCGCGCAGAGGTTGGCGTTGTATTCATCAGCACAGTAATAGTCGGCACTAAAGGAGGTGTATTGCGAGGCAACCTCTGCTGGCAATGTGTTGAGGTAGCTATCGAGATAAGCTTTGCTTCTTTCTTCCATGATCTTTCCAAATTCAATATTAGGTTGAGCCGATAAATACTTATAGATTAAGCATCTGGCTGCATTGGGAGTAACCTATCAAGTCAGGTTATTGCTGTAAACCGAGTGAATATCAAAGTGTGGGCTGAGAAAGAAGAATATTGGTGGGATTTCGAGGCCAATACAAGAAGATCCCAAAAGTGAAAGAAGAGCTAAAAGCACCTTTAGTCTGTGCTTGTAGCGCTGAATATCTCGTTACTAATAGCTCGTAATTGGCAGGGTATTAACGGTTCAAGAAATCGACCGCTTTATCTGGGAAGTCAGTAAACACACCATCGACTTTGACTTGGTTGTAGAAGACATCCAACATGCCATCAAAGTTATCAGCATAAGCTGGGATTCTTCCTGGATCAGCACGGAACGTGTACGGGTGAACGTGTAAGCCAGCGTCTTTTGCTGACTTCATCAATGGTTTAATAATGATGTTATCTTTGGTCGATGCATCGTCCACCAGCATAGGTTTCCATGGGCCAATTCCATCAGCATAGCTAGCGACTTTTGCCATTCCGCCCTTCTCAAACATCCAGTCATAGCTGTACGGCGTCGCTTTATCGCCCTTGTAAGTCATGGTTTCATTCCAGTCTGTGTAAGCCATCAACTGAACGAGCTTGAGATCCATTTCCATCGCTGGCATAAGTTCATCATTGATGCGTTGAAGTTCATTGGCGTCGAAGCACTGCAAATACACTTTGTCGTCTTTCGATAAATACCCATATTGTTGCAAGGTGGCAAGCACAGCTTTAGAGATGTCTTTGCCTTCGTGACGATGGAACCAAGGTGCTTTAATCTCTGGATAGATGCCCACGTCATAACCTAAGGTCTTATTTAAGCCTTGGATCAGCTCAATCTCTTCTGCAAAGGTAGCGACACGGAAATCAGACTGCCACATAGGGAAGCGTGCTGGGAACCCAGCCACTCGATTACCTTGGTCATCTAGGTTAAAGCCTTCCGTCACTTTTAATGATTTGATCTCGGCGAGCGTAAAATCAATCGCGTAGTAGCGGCCATCTGCTCGTGCACGGTCTGGAAAGCGGTCAGCAACATCAGTGACACGATCTAAATAGTGATCATGTAAAACCACCAATTGATCATCTTTGGTCATCACTACATCTTGTTCGATATAGTCAGGTTTCATTGCGTAAGCGAGTGCTTTAGCCGGTAATGTATGCTCGGGTAAATAACCAGAAGCACCGCGATGCGCAATCACTAAAGGATCGGCGAACGCATTTGCAGATAAGCTAAGTGCTAATAAAGTCAGAGACAGTGACGTTGTTTTCATTATTGTTTCCCTTGATAAAACAAAAGCAGGATATACCTGCCTCTGTTGTTATTTATAGATGTGATTCAGTAAATACACTACTGAGCTAGCGCTTCTCTCTCTCGTTCGAGATCTTTTTGTTTGTGGTGCGCACGTTCACCTAAGAAGGCGTAAAGCAGACAAATTATTGAAGCAACACAAGCACCGACCAAGATAATGAAGCCGCCATCCCAACCGTAATGGTCAACCATAAAGCCGAGTATTGCGTTCGCAGCAACCGCGCCACCTAAGTAACCAAACAAACCTGTTAGACCAGCCGCTGTACCTGCAGCTTTCTTAGGTGCAAGTTCCAGTGCATACAAACCGATCAGCATTACAGGGCCATAGATAAGGAAACCAATCGCAACCAGTGCCAACATATCAACTGTTGGGTTACCCGCTGGATTCAACCAATATACCAACACAGCAACTGTTACTAGAACCATGAACAAGATACCTGCAGGTGCGCGTCGGCCTTTGAATAACTTATCTGAAATCCAACCACACAATAACGTTCCAGGAATACCTGCCCACTCATACAAGAAGTAAGCCCAAGATGATTTATCTACTGAGAAGTCTTTCGCTTCTTTTAAGTAAACCGGAGCCCAATCGAGTACGCCATAACGAATAAGGTAAACAAACGCGTTAGCAATCGCGATTGACCACAACAGCTTGTTAGAGAAAACGTACTTAAAGAAGATCTCTTTAGCCGTCATTTCTTTCTCATGAGACGTATCGTAGTCGTCTGGGTAATCATCTTTGTGTTCTTCAATCGGTGGTAAGCCGCAAGATTGAGGTGTATCTCTTACAGTAAACCAAACAAAGACAGCAACGAGAGTGGCAAAAAATGCAGGAACATAAAAAGCGGTTCGCCAATCGTCGTTAAAAGCCCACAGCCCCAACAAGAACATTGGGCCAATCAAACCGCCACCCACGTTGTGAGCAACGTTCCATACCGATACGATCTCACCACGTTCTTTTCGTGACCACCAGTGAACCATGGTTCGCCCACAAGCTGGCCAGCCCATGCCCTGAAACCAACCATTCAAGAACAGCAGGATAAACATCGCAGTGATGCTGCCTGTCGCCCATGGCATGAAACCAAAGCAGAACATGACCAATGCCGACATTAACAAGCCGCCACTGAGGAAATAACGTGGGTTAGAACGGTCAGAAACGCTACCCATTAAAAATTTAGATAGACCGTAAGCAATAGAAACCGCAGCCAAAGCAACCCCGAGTTCTCCGCGACTGTATCCTTGTTCAATAAGATATGGCATCGCCAAACTGAAGTTTTTGCGGACTAGGTAGTAACCGGCATAGCCAACAAAGATGCCGAGAAAAAGCTGCCATCGTAATCGTGTGTAGGTGCTATCGATCTTATCGGTAGATAAGCGATCGATATGCGCCATAGGTTTGAATATTCCAAACATAGGAACCTCGTGTGTATTGGGCGATAGAAATAAAATGCTCGAACGAAAAAAGTGTAGCGCTCATTCGAAAGCCTGGGAATTGTATGTGCTTCAGGATTATTTTCTGTGATAGAGATAGCCATTAACAAAAAATAACCTTAAATACAGCACTTTAGTTTCATTTAATTAGACTACGCTTCATGTTTTTGTTTATGTTGTTCTTGAGTGCAGAGTGCGCTTGTATAGAAAACTATCTTTCGAGTGAGCAAATATCGAACTTTTCAAACAAGGATATGCAATTAAGTTAAACAATTGTAAACAGAATCAACCTCTTTGCGCCCAATTAATGTGAATAGATAAGTCGCACATCGCAATCGGCAATGCGTATAACTAGCAATACATAGCCAATGGTGATGTTTTGTATTTCTTTCCGTTTATTTATCGAATTACCAAGGTTGTTTATTGTACATCTCAAGCGATGCAGCAATGTCTATACACAAGGTGTGTACCCATCACCTAGTAGTGAGGTTAGTCAGTGAGCATCTTACGAATTCAACAAACGTTAGGAAATATCATGAACAAATCACTTATCGCACTCGTTCTTACTGCTGTTTTAGCAGGTTGTTCATCTGGCAGTGGTTCTGAACCGGCACAACCTCAATTTGATGGTGACTATGGTTTCGAAAACATTGACCCAGGTTTTGGAAACGGCGACTCTGATAGTGATGTCGACAATGGGTTTGATAATATCGACCCTGGATATGGCAAAGATGATTCAAAAAACATTGCTGATACCATTGAACAAGCTGATCTAGGCTTCGTCTACATCCCAGATATCGGTGATGTACCATTTTTTAATAAAGACACAGGTGAAGCTCATATAAGCGCCGTAAAACAACGTTCTGATGATCACGAAACGCTATACAGCATCTACGTAGATGATAAACGTGTTGGTGAAATCATCATTCGTGATAACTATGTCAAAGTTAGCTCTGGAGACAAGATGATCTCAGGTGAGCAGAAGTCTTATCTTGATACTGAACATACCTTTTGGACTATTCGAGGTACGAACGGCAATGTAGTTGGTGACTTTAAGCGTCTCGACGATGGTGTTTGGGTGTTCCGTGAAGAAATGAACCGTGAAACATTTGTGGTTAAGTATCACGACGGTCAGTGGAACTTCATCCCTGTAGCAGACATTAAAAACAAGGTTAAAAACAACTTGCCGTCGCAAGCACAAGCCACCAAAGTGCGAGCAAAAATGCAGGTTAATAAGCTACGTACTTTGAAGTAACACTTATCACCAATCCCATATCAAAAAGGCATCCTCAAATCCAAGAGGATGCCGATCAAGCATCAACCAAGAATACATAACTAAAAAGCTCAAGGAAGATCCGGACTAGGTTACTAATTTACTGGCATTCAGTACTTTGAATTCGCCGATATTTTGTATACATAAGCGAGAGATCCAATGACCATCAAAAAGTTCCCCCTTCTGACATTAGCCGCTGTCTTGCTGTTCACTATGTCTAACGCACAAGCCAATGAACAAAACCAAGAAGAAACTGCGATAACATTTGGCCTATCAGCTGAACGAGGGTGGAGAGATTGGTCTGCTTCTTACATCAAATATCGTGGTCCGGGAAGCATCGGTTATGGCATCGAGTTTACTCGCTCGGCTTATAACGAAGATGAAGAATCATACGAATACAAACAACGCGACAACGAATATCAGTTTCACGCCCCTATTGGTATCACCGAAAACTTGTACATCACCCCAGGTTATGGGATCAAGCGTACCCACACGGACGTCACTTTAGATAGCCGCGAGTTCTCTGATAGCTCAACCAAACAAGTCGGTGGCTTAGATGCAACCTATATTATGGACAGTGGCTTTGTTGTAACCGCAGGTTTTGATAAAGCAGAAGGTGAAGACGTCGAGTTTTCGATTGGTGCAGGTATCGCATGGTAAAGTCGACTTAAGGAATCATACGCAAACAAAAAGGACCTAGATTTCTCTAGACCCTTCTATATAAACAGTGTTTTGTACTCGACATTATCGAGTTACACGAAGTGATTAATCTTCGATGTAGAAAGCTTCTACTGTGCCTTTAAGAGTAATAAGCATTGGCTGGCCAAAACGGTCTAGCGCTTTAGGAGAAGGGATCTTAACCCAACCTTCGCTGATGCAGTATTCTTCAACATCAGTACGCTCTTTACCATTTAGACGAATGCCAATTGGGTATTCGAAACACTCAGCCACGTGGTGTGGGCTGCGTGGGTTACCTGCAAGATGATCTGGTAAAGCTGGTCTTGAATTAGTATCGCTCATGTTCATTACCTGTATGTACGTAAATAAAAAAAGTGCGTCATTCTAGTCAATATAGGCTTGGTGCTCAACAACTGGTGCAATAAATCGTAGAGATCGTTTTAATCAACAGCGAGTTGTTTGATTTAAAAGCGATATAGGCATGAGTTTCAACGAAAATTTAACAGAGTTATGCATTGTTGATGAAAGAGAGAGCTTCATTACTCGAAAGGCAGATAACCTAATATCAAAGTTTTTATTTCGAACTTATCGATTAAGCTCAATACTCATCACTTTATGGTTCGGTTCTGATTCGATATCGACGATTGACCAACCAAGAGAAAGGTACAAAGGCGCAATATTGGTGTAGGCGTACAACTTAGACGTTGAATCTTTCGAGGGTTGGGATTGATAATAGTCTGGCATTTGTTCAACCGCTCGATTAATCAATTCACTCGCAATACCTTGACCGCGCCATACAGGGCCAACAAACACGGCGTTGATCCACACCACATCCCGAACTTGGTGAGGCTCTTGAAAATAGGAATACGCCAAGCCACCAATGACCACATTATCGTGAAGTACGGTTATTACTGGAGGGAGTTTTACGTTTTCTTTATAGGTATCTTTAAACTTGAAATCAGACCATTCGCTTTGAAATAAGCCCTCTAACTCACTCCAATAAGGCGAGCTTTCATCGCAATTTCTAAAGATTACTTTCTGCATTTTTTCCGTCCTTTGAAAGGGTGTGATTCGGCTATCCTAGCCTTTTTTAATTTAAGTGTAGGTAAAGCTACTCTTCTTCGTCGTAATCGCCTGCTGGGTCTTGATTGATTTCTTCGCCGCATCCTAGGCATTCACCTTGTAGATCGGTAGGCATCACAATAATCAAACCACAATGCGGGCATAAATCACCTTGTTGAAACATTCTGTTATTCCTTCTACGTCACAGCTATTGCTTCGGATACTTTTGCTTACTCGCTTCTAACCAGTCATGGATGACTTGGCGAGCCGACTCCGATGGCGGTGCATTTCGTTTCCCACAAATCTGGTCAATTTCAAACGGAAAGGCTTTGCTTGGAACACGACGTAGGCCAATGGTTAAGCGCTGAGGCTTAAGCATTCGAAATACCACATAGCGGTCGCTCATGATTCGATTGTGATAAACGCCAATACAATGTTTTTGTTCCACGCCCTCTTGTTCAAGGTCGTAGTAATCAGTAAGCGGATGAATGTTGTCATTACCGAGTAAAGGAATTGGATAAGGGATGTCCATGTCCACAGGGCGATTCCCTTCTAGACGGCGTAACTGACGCTGTTCTGTCCATCTATCATGCAGTTGCTCAAACATAGCAAAGGAATTTTGACTGGTGATGGCACGCAATGGATCGTCCATCTCCAAATCTTGACCCAGTAAAATCGCGTCTTGGAACATGGCCATCTTTGAAGGCGCATTGAGCCTTCCCTCTTCAACCATTGCAATACCTAATCGACTGCCGGTTAAAAACGGATGAACCTGATCCAAACGCAGCGCTGTGTAGCCTACTTTAGAGTAATGTTTGAATTTGAGCACACGTCTTTGCAGCGGCTCGAGAATGCGAACAATGTGGTCAAGCTCATCACCGACGTTATAATGAAGCTCTAGCTTATCGATGAATTTTAGGGTCGCTTTACTGCCGTCTAAGCCCAGTTTGGTTAAGATTCTCTTTTGCCCTAGGCGACTCAGTTCCAACGCTTTCTTGTTATCGACACTGTGCTTCATGCAGATTAATGCCAAAATAACCGGCCTCAATTCAAGCAGTTGAGCTGCTTCATAAGTATTCGCCGCGAGCCACAACATCTGGTATTGATACTCGGGAAAATCATCAGTGATTTCACGATAACGAGCAGGTAACGAATCTAACCAACGACCATTTACATCAAATTGTTCAACGAGGTTGAGACTTAAACCAATACCACCATCGAGCGGGCGTCGACCATCTTCAAACACATGAAAGCCCACGAGCTTTTGTGACCAATCTCGGATCTCAATATCGTAGTCGAAACCTAACGTCCTAGTGGGAATGGTGAGTAGTGCTGTCATTGATGCCTCTTCGTTATTGGCGCATTAAACCGTAAAGCCTATCTAACAGAATAAGCTAGCGCTTCAACCACTATAACAACCTTTTGTAAATTTCTTATCAATCAAAGCGATATAAATACGATAGTGCTTAGAAGAACATTGAATGATGATTTTATGCAATATGAGATCTCTTCGATATCATTTGTGCTAACAAAAACTATGCTTGTTATATAACTGATAACACGAGGCTTTAATTATGGAATACCGACATATTCTGGTCGCTGTTGAAATGTCCGACGACACTAAGATTCTGATTGATCGAGCGACCTTCTTCGCAAACAAACTAGAGGCTGGCATTTCGTTTGTTTATATCGACGGCACGCATGGAGAGATTTACCCTGAACTCGTTGATATTCAGGGAAATGAAGGCGATCTACCCATCAATGAAGATTCCGTTAAACATTTGAAAGAGTTTGAGGCCTACGCTAAACACCCAATCAAGCACATATTCGTGGGAACGGGAGATTTGAATGATAAGCTCAAAAATACCATCGAGGTAAATGGCGTTGACCTACTGCTATGTGGTCATCACCATGATTTTTGGCATAAAATTATTTCCCATTCGAAACAGATCATCGACACATCTCCAGTGGACATTCTAATCGTTCCAATGGATTAGATACTACCGTTCGAACTTTAAAACTTCCTGCATTGCCAGCCTCTATCGGTATTATTGGTTGGCTTACATCCCCTCTTATTTACCCCAATCCAACTATCACCCACTTGCTAATTTCATTTGTGATCTTGTCGGCTTATCAACTCGTAAGCGTCTAATAATTAAAAAATTACGAGTGTAAGTAATGAAAAAGATTGGTCTCTATCTTTTTACAAACGACTTAAGAATCAACGACAATCAATTGCTCCATTGCGCAGCACAGAGCGTCGATAAACTCATTTTTGTGATTGTCGAACCCACTTTGGTTCGTTTCTCTGCTGATTTCGCGAAAGAACAAAGTTATGGCGCGCATCGCCAGACCTTTGTTTCACAATCGATAACTCACCTAGAATCGAATTTAGTTAAGTTTGGTCAGCAACTTGTCGTGATTCACAGTAATCATTTAGAACCAGACGCAGCCGAGCAAACACTCAGCCAAATCATTGCTACACAACACGTCACCCATTTTTTCGCCAATGCACATTGCGGTTACGATGAGCGACGATTGATTGATTCAGTTCACCGTCGTCACCCTGACTTAATAACATGCTTGCCACATCACTCCACCTTGTTTGACTCACATGAGCTGCCGTTTGAATTATCAAAAGTCCCGAGCTCGTTTACTAAATTTAGAAAGCTAGTCGAACACTTGGACGTTAATAGCGGTGAGACGGTTATTTCACGTTTACCGCAAGCAGTGACACTTGCAGCAACACCAGTATTGGCAATCCCACTATTCAGTTCAGTAAATTCAGAAAGAGCAGCAACAAACGATTATTTGGGTGGCGAAGACGCAGGACTAGCACATCTAGATAACTACTTCTCACATGATTACGCCCTTAACTACAAGCAGACTCGAAACGCATTTGACGGCGTCGAAAACTCAACCAAGTTCTCGCCATGGTTGGCACTCGGCTGCGTTGCGCCTAAAACAATTTATCGACATTTGAAGCAGTTCGAAACCGATCATGGCAGTAACGATTCAACCTATTGGATCTACTTTGAGTTGTTGTGGCGCGAATATTTCAATTGGAAGTGTTTATCTCTGGGCTCATCGTTATTCGGTGATTCTTCAGACCAAAAACTCAACACCCCAAACTCCTCGGGAACGTCGAACCTTAATTTTGCCAAATGGAAAAGTGGCAATACCAATTACCCTATTGTCGATGCGTGTATGCGCCAACTTAACGAAACAGGCTACATGTCTAATCGAGGAAGACAGTTAGCCGCAAGCTGTTTGATTTACGAACTAGGGATCGATTGGCGACACGGCGCAGCCTATTTTGAGAGCCAACTTATCGACTATGACGTGGCATCAAACTGGGGTAATTGGGCATATATAGCCGGAGCCCTGAACTCTCAGGTAAACACCCAAGCCAATAAGCAAAATAATGCTAAGCAACCTAAATCACGACATTTTGATTTGGGTAAGCAAACAGATATGTACGATCCAGACCATGCGTTTATCAACAAGTGGAATGTCAGAAGCAAAGAACTTGTCTTAACCAACAATCAGGATGTGTTATGAATTTCAAAACCGTGCGCCTTGTCTTAGGCGACCAACTCAATGTCCAGCACTCTTGGTTTCAACAGGTTGATGACGAGGTCATTTACATCATTGCCGAACTTAAGCAAGAGACTGACTACGTTGCATCGCACATCCAAAAGGTGGCGGCTTTTTTCTCGGCGATGGGCTATTTTGCCGACGAACTCAAACAACAAGGTCATCAGGTACTCCACCTCACTCTTGATGACACAACGCAATTTGAAAACCTAGACACACTTCTAAAGCACTATGTACACGAATTCGGCGCAGAGAAATTCGAATATCAAAGGCCAGATGAATATCGCCTTTTAGAGCAGATGAACAAGCTCAAGCTCACCAATGCGACCAAAGGTTGTTGTGATACAGAACACTTCCTCTTTCCATTCGAAGAGATCGAACAACAATTTCCCAAAGACAAACACATAATGATGGAACACTTCTATCGCCGAATGAGAAAGCGCTTCGACATTTTGCTAGAAGACGGAAAGCCCGTTGGTGGAAAATGGAATTACGATGCGAACAATCGAAAGAAGCTCAAGAAACAAGACATTGAAAGCCTGCCTCAACCTCTGATGTTTGCCAACGACATTTCCGCGATTTTAGAACGCATCGAGCGTCATCAAGTTCAAACCATTGGTGAAGTTGGCGACCAATTATTATGGCCAGTTAACCGCGCACAAAGCTTGTCTCTGCTCGCTCATTTCTGCCAAGTCTGCTTACCGTTATTTGGGCAGTTTCAAGATGCGATGACTACAGAACACGATTCAAAATGGAGCTTGTATCATAGCCGCCTCTCCTTTTCGTTGAACAGTAAACTGCTAAGTCCCCAAGAAGTGATTGATGCTGCGTTATCAGCTTATCAAGCTCCTTCTAAGCCAAATGCACCCACTATCGACATTGCACAAGTCGAAGGGTTTGTACGACAAACTCTAGGTTGGAGAGAGTACATACGCGCCGTCTACTGGGCAAACATGCCTGCGTACGCCAATAAAAACCATTATTCAGCAACCAATAAGCTGCCCCATTATTTTTGGGACGGACAAACCAAGATGAATTGCATGAAGCACGCGATTGATCAATCCCTCGAGTTTGCTTACGCGCATCACATCCAAAGGTTAATGATCACTGGCAACTTCTGCTTAATTACGGGTATAGACCCCGACCAAGTAGACAGTTGGTACCTTGGTATATACGTCGATGCGATTGAGTGGGTCGAAATGCCAAATACGCGAGGTATGGCACTTTTTGCGGATGGCGGGATCGTCGGAACCAAACCATACTCTGCCAGCGGTTCTTACATCAACCGTATGAGTGACTACTGCAAAGGCTGTCACTACAAGATAAAAGAGCGCAGTGGCGAGAGTTCTTGCCCATTCAACAGCTTGTATTGGCGCTTCATGAACAAACATCGCGAGGCCTTAAATCGCAACCCTCGAATGGGGATGCTTTATCGCTCTTGGGACAATATGGATGAGCAAGACCAACAAGCGATACTCGACACCGCAGAACAACGACTGACTAACTTGGAGAACTTATAATGGTGGAACAACTCAGATTACACATATTGGTCATTGGTGGCAGCGGCGGTATTGGTTTCGCCGTGGTTAAGCACCTATTGTCTGAGCTGTCTCGCTTTGATTTTCTCGATGTCCATGTCGACGCGACTTATCATTCACAACGACCAGAATTGGAAGATAACCGTTTAAATTGGCACCAAGTCGATGCCACCAACGAAGCTGATATTGAACGACTAAGCACTCAATTCGAGCGATTGGATTGGTTAATAAATTGCGTGGGTATGCTTCATACGCCAGACCTTGGCCCAGAAAAGAATTTGTCCTTTATCGACCCAGAATTCTTCCTGAAAAACATCTCGGTAAACACCCTACCTAGCTTATTACTGGCCAAGCACTTCACGCCGATCCTCAAAGCCAGTGACAATCCAAAATTTGCCGTGGTATCGGCCAAAGTCGGCAGTATTTCAGACAACCGATTGGGTGGATGGTATAGCTATCGCTCATCCAAAGCAGCACTCAACATGTTCATCAAAACCATGTCGATTGAATGGCAACGCACCATAAAGAAAGGCACAGTATTAGCGCTACACCCGGGCACAACAGACACGGCTTTATCGAAACCTTTTCAGACCAATGTCCCTGAAGGTAAGTTGTTTGAGTCTAGTTATGTAGCTCATCAGTTGGTCGATATTATTCGAACCGCGACACCGGATAAAAGCGGTCATTTCTACGCGTATGATGGTGAGCAATTGACTTGGTAGGGAGGAATACCAATCGCTGGTTTTAATGAATGGTAAAATTTGATGAATGCTAAAAAAGAGAAAACCCAACAAAGCTATGGCTCTGTTGGGTTTTTTAGTTAAAGCGAAGCTGTTGGTTGAAGCTAAAAATGTCGTTTCAACGAAGGACTCTCTGAGGATTCAATTAAGGATCAAAACTGATCATTACTTTACTATTACCGCTACTCAGCCCAGTTGAACTTACTCTCGTCGACACCTTCTTTTTCTTCCTTAACACGCTCGCGTCTGCTTTGCTCTTCAGCGCGGGCTGCGTCAATTTCTTGCATGATGGCATCAATATCTGCCAAGGCGTCGCTTTCGGTAAACTCACCCGTTAGTTTGCTGTCCGGCTTCAAATCACCTTTCTCAAACAGTGCCCACATTTCTTTAGCGTACTCAGTGGTCGCCAGTTCAGGGGCAAACTGAGCGTAATAGTCACGGATATTATTAACATCACGAGTCAGCATCCACTCGGCATTGTTGTTCGCAGAAGCATCGACCGCTTGCGGTAAATCGATAATCACAGGACCATATTCATCAACCAATACGTTGAACTCAGACAAATCGCCATGAATCAAACCAACGCAAAGCATCTTAACGACATAAGTCATCATCACCGCATGATCTTCAATCGCTTGTTCAGGCGGCATCACCACATCATTCAATCTAGGAGCCACATAACCGTCATCATCAGTGACTAGCTCCATAAGCAGCACGCCATCAAAACAGCCATAAGGCACAGGCACACGAACACCAGCTTCTGCCAGTTTATACAAGGCATCCACTTCAGCGCTTTGCCACACTTTTTCTTGCTGTTCTCGACCAAAACCAGAGCCTTTTTCCATCGCTCTAGCGCGGCGGCTATTGCGGACTTTTCGCCCTTCTCGATATGCTGTTGCTTTTTTAAAGCTACGTTGGCTTATTTCCTTGTACACCTTGGCACAACGGATCGTATCACCGCAGCGTACTATGTACACTGACGCTTCTTTGCCACTCATGAGTTGGCTTTTCACCTCGTCGACTAAACCATCGTCAACTAAGGGCTGTATTCTTTTAGGTATCTTCATGTCGTCTTTATACATGAGTTACCTGACAGATAAAATATTAACTCGTTAAATGAGTGGTTATTATCAATAGATTCTTAAATGAAGGGAGATTATGTGGGTTTTGTCTTGTGGCGACGACAACGTTCAGAGCAATAAATCACCTCTTCCCAACAACGTTGCCATTTTTTACGCCATGAGAATGGTTTGAGGCAAACTGGACATGTCTTGGTGGGGAGATGTGGTTTCTTGTGCATGACCGCTTCCTTGTCGATGAATCCATTAACCTATTCGTTAACAAGAGATTCCCTATTACGCTCGTTCCTCGTTTTATGGAATGACGCCGTATTCTAATCGTTGCTGACTCTAAAGGAGTGGCAGCGGTGTGGTTGATAACAACCCCGATTCCGTCATCCTCGAGAAGGAGGAACGACTGAGTCGGGGATCTGCTTCATCCAAACAGATTCGGCTTTATCTGAACTGACTCTGCTCAATTCAACTAAGCCCGCTTAATCCAGTTAAGCAATAACCTTGTACTGCTTCTCCATCTCACTTACACCTAAGCCAGAGTGTTTTGTCACTTTAAGTTGCACAGGCACACGCTCTTTCAGTGCTTCAACGTGACTAATGACGCCTATCATCTTGCCTGACGCATTCAAGTTATCCAGCGCGTTTAGAGCAATGTCTAATGTGTCACTATCCAGCGTGCCGAAACCTTCATCTAAGAACAGAGAATCAATACTGGTTTTGTAGCTCACAAGATCAGAAAGCGCTAATGCCAGCGCCAAGCTCACCAAAAAGCTTTCGCCACCTGATAACGTCTTGGTGTCACGCATCACATCGCCCTGCCATGTGTCGAGCACTTGCAGTTCTAAACCATCGTCGGCTTTACGTTTTAGCTCGTAACGACCATGCAAACGCTGTAGCTGCTTGTTGGCCAAGTACACCAAGTTTTCCAGTGTTAGACCTTGAGCAAACTTACGGAACTTGTCGCCGTTCTTAGAACCAATAAGTGAATTCAGACGTGAGATATCATCAAACTCGACCTGCTGTTCGTCGATCTGCTTGAACAGTTCTTTCTGATTGCTGCGGTTCTGGCTATCCGTTTCAAGATTGGCAGAAATCGCACCGATCTTTGTCGCATGGCTTTGTTGTGCGTTTTGACACTCAGCAGTCGCTTCTTCAACTTGCTGCTGGCTTTGCTCTTGCCATGCTTTCGCATTTTCGTGGTTTTGTAGCTCCACTTGCGTCGCTTTGGCGGTGTTCAACCTTGCTTGCGCACTGACAATCGCTTCGTCTAAAGATTTCTTCAGGCTTTGAAGTTGAATTCTAATCTCTTCGTCTAACAACGCCGCTTCAAAATCAGACTCAACTTCGAAAGGACTAGCTTTCAGTGCTTGTAACCAAACATTCAACGCTTGTGTATGACTTGACTGCTTGCTGATCAACTCGCCAGAGAAGCTGGTGTGTTTGGTTTGCTCAGTTCGATGCTCCAGTTCACAACGGTTAAGCACCAACTGCGCAGCATCAAATGCATTTACCGCGTCAGTGACTTTTTGCTTCATCGCATTGCTGGTGGCTTGAATGTCTTTGTCACCAAACAACTCAGTTCTTTCAGCCATTACACGAGTGAGCTCTGACACTAAAGACTCATGCTCTTGCGTCAGTGTCGCAAGCTCTTTCTCAACACTGCTTAGCTTGTCATCTAAAGTTTTCAGTTCGGCATTTTGAGTAATCAGCTGCTTTTCAATATCGGCCTGTTGCTGTTTAGTTTGCTGCCAAGTGCTTGATGCCTGTGATTTTGCAGTAAACCAATCATCGATATGTTCAAGTTCAGGCGCTTCGATAGCCGTTTGAACAATGCTCTCTTTCAGATCGTTCCATTGCTGCTCTTTCGCTTGAGCAATCTGAGTCACTTGCTCGTTTGCGACTTGGTTTTGCTTATTCAGATCCGCTAAGCGTTGCTCGGCCAACTCGAGATTAGACTTCGCCTTGTCAGCCATAACACTTACCGACAAGCGTTGTTTCTCAGCTTCGGCATAGTGTGCTTTAGCATCACCCAACGCTTTGAGTTGCTGCGAGAACTGACTTAGTTGAAGTTCACACTGCTGAGCAAAGGTCGCGACTGTAGCTTCATTGCCTAAATCGTTTACCGTTAGCAGTGCTAGCTCTGGAGCCGTGTCAACGAAATCAGATAAGCTCTGTTGAAGCTTGCCGACAACGCCTTGCCAATTCAGTTGAGCTTGTTGAATATCCGCTTGCGCTCGCTGAATGTCATCGTTAAGCGCCGCAATCATAGGGGCCAGAGAATCTAACTGCTGACGATGCTCTTGGCCTTCTTTTTTGATGGCCGTTAACTCTAGGTTTTCCGTTTCTTTTTGAGCAACCAAATTTGCAGTGTCTTGTGACTGTTCAATCGAATAGTCTGTTGAACCACATAGCGGGCACTCAGAGCCTGATTCTAGAGCTGCACGGTATTTCGCCAACTCGCCTTCTTGATCAATCAAACGCGTTAATCGCTCAAGCGAAGTCTCTTTCTCTTTATATCGCTCCACCAACACTTCACGTTCTTTCGAAAGCTTGTCGACCAATTGGATGTTGGTCTGATGTGCCTGAGTTTTTGCGTGCAGGTGTTGCTGGGCATTTAGGAAGCCACGGTTGATCTCAAGTAATGAGTGCGTATTGCGATTCCAGTACTCCAACAGATCTTTTTGCGCATTCAATACTTGTTCGCTGGTGTTGCCTTGCAATGCTTCCCACTGTTGCTTTGCACTACTCTCTAACACAACCAATTCACTTAAAGTTTTGTCTTGCGTTGCTTTGGCTTGTTGCGCACTTTTGATAACCGCTTGCTGAGCATCAAGAGCCGACAAAGCTTGCTTAGCCGAGTTTAACTGTTCTGCATGTTGACGCTCTAGCGTACGAACTTGCTCAACTTTGGCTTGCCACTGACCTAAGTATTTTTCCAGATGTTGGTCAGCTTGATGTGTATTTAAGTACTCAGTGCTGAGTTGATCTTGTTGCTTCAGAGCATCAATTTTTTGGACTAAAACAATCTGTTGATTACGCTGTTGCGTGTGTTGCTCGTTTAGCGTATTTGCTGCATTAACGGCCGCAGTTTGCTTATCTTTGAGTACGGTAATTTGGTTGTCTAGCGGACGTACGAGATCGATGATCTTCTCTTGATCTTGTTGCTCGGCTTTAACCTGTTCGACAATTGCACTGCTTTGAGTCAGTTGAGTTTGCGCGTCTTGCTTCTCTACATCACGAAGGGCAAGTAACTTGGTGCTGTTATCTAAGTGAGCTTGAGTAGTGTTCACCTCTTGTTCGCAACGCTTTAAATCTTTGTGCATTGGGCGCAGCTTTTCAGCCGGCTCACTGTTTGCCAAGCGCTCTAATGAAGGTTGATTACGGTCTAGTTCATCTTGAGCTGTTTTAAGATCGTGCTCACTGGTCGCGATAATTTGCTCAGCTTTAGTTACGTCTTTCCACCAGCTTAGATGCGCTTGCCACTCTTTTAATTGCTCCGATAAACGCTTCTGTTCCGCTTCTAACGTTTCTCGCTCTGCGGTCAGCTCTTGGATTTGCTCTTCAGACAGTAAGCTCACACCTTCGGCTTTCGCTTTAAGGTGATTAAGCGACTCTTCACTCGACTTAAAATGATCGTAGATACGCTCTGAAATCAGGCTATAAACTTCGGTTCCCGTCAGCTCTTCAAGTAGCTCAGCACGGTCGTTAGCATTGGCATTTAAGAACGCCGCAAACTCACCCTGAGACAACATGATGGATTTAGTGAAACGTGAAAAATCGAGCCCTGTTACCTGCTCCACCAACTTAGTTTTCTTGGTCAGCATGGTCTCTAAGACTTTGTCGGTGTCAGCATCGGAAAATTCACACGTTGGCGTTTGTAATGCGCCATCGTGTTTTCCGCGAGCACGCTTTTGGTGGAAGTTCGAGCGGTAAGTTTTGCCCTGCACTTCAAATTCCAGTTCAGCAAAACACTCACCCGTGCCACGTGTCATTAATTCATTGTTGCCTTTGGCAATGCTCTTCAAACGCGGTGTGCGGTGAAACAATGCCAAACAAATCGCATCAAGAATAGTGGTTTTACCCGCCCCTGTTGGGCCAGTAATCGCAAACAGACCATTTTCTGCAAACGGTGATTGGGTGAAATCGAGCTTCCAACGTCCTTTCAAAGAGTTCAGGTTTTCAAATTCTAGGCTTAAAATCTTCATACTGGTTACTCTTCTATTTTGTTTGGCGCTTGAGCGCTCTCGGACACTTCAACCATCACTTGTTTAAACTTCACTGTCATTCGCTCTAAACGCGCTTTTTCAGAATCCGTTTCAAACTCTTCTAAGGCAATACGCTTGCTAAACACGTCCATCGGGCTCAGTTCAGATAAGGTCTCTGCCGACTCTTGCTCTAATGCTTGATTACGACGCTCTCTTGCTCGGCGCAGTTGAAGTACTTCCACATTCAAACCGTCAGTTAATGAGCGCATGCGCTCTTGTAGATCCGACAAGTAATCTTGCGCTTGCACTTCTATCGATAACCACACGCTTTGTTCGCTATCTAAACTTATGTATTGGTTCAGCTGAGATTCGATCTCGCTCAAGTCGCCTTTGATTTCAGCTAGAGGTTGGAATGTAGGAACGGGCAATTGACAAATGGTTCGCACGCCCTCAACAAACTCAACCACACATACCTGCTTTTGAGATTTAAGTTCGTCAAAGCTTAATGGGATTGGTGAACCGCAGTAACGAATGTATTCACGTTTTGCCACAACTTGTGGGCGGTGGATATGACCAAGTGCAATATAATCGGCATCTGGGAAACCATCAGCGGCGAAACCATCAAGGTTACCGACATAGATATCACGCACAGAATCCGATTGTTGAACACCCATCGCTGTTAAATGACCAGTAGCGATAATCGGCATGTGCTCGCTGTTTTCAAACGTCGCACGTTTTTCTAAAGCGGCATCATAAACACTTTGGTAGTGCTGTTTGATTGCATCGCCGAGTTGCTTCTGACGCTCTACACCAGTAACACCCGCCAGGCTGGTCAACACATCGCGAGGGCGAATAAAGGGAATGGCACAAACCAGCGCTTCTACATCGCCGTTCTTGCCTTTTAGTTCGACAACCTGAGTCGCATGATCTTCATTGGTATTAGGAATCACATCGGCGCCCATGTATTTGAGCAGCTGTTGTGTCTCTTTAAGCACAGACACCGAATCGTGATTTCCACCTAACAACACCAATTGGCAGCCGATCTTGCTCGAGTCGACCACAAACTTGTTATACATCTCACGAGCGTAACTCGGCGGTGTGCTGGTATCGAAAATGTCGCCAGCAACAATGATCGCGTCGATGTCGTGCTCTGTAACTTGCTCAAGTAACCATTGTAAAAACCGTTCATGTTCATTCTTACGGCTTTTATTGTAGAAGTTTTGGCCAAGATGCCAATCGGACGTGTGAAGAATCTTCATTGCTGCTCACTGGAAGTCGGTAATACCTTTAATTTACCAAAATACCGATCAACTACCAAATGAGTTAGCATTATTTACCGTTTATAAGCTTGTGAAAACCAACTAATTTCAGGCTTTGGACCAACTCCGCCCATAGCGTGACCAATCATTATTTTTGACATAAAAAAAACGCTCAACGTTAGAGCGGTTTTAGTTGTCTCTGGCCTAAACTATACGCCGTAAATTACTTAATCTTTATTTAGCGAGATTCAGCGAACTTCAGCGAGACTAGCCAAGTAGTTATTCGTTAAATAAAAGCCGCTGAACTTGTCAATAAAGTCCGCTGGAACGGTTTTATCGGTCAACCCAGATTCAATCAGCGCCGCTTGCCACTTCTGTACTTTCGGGAAGCTTTCTAGCATATTGAAGCCTGAACGCTCTTTAATAACAAATGCTCGGTGTAACAGTGGTAACCAAGCGATGTCGACGTTAGAGATGTAATCCCCTTTAAAGAACTCAGTATCACCCAGTTTTTTCTCTGCCTTTAGGAACGCCTTTTGTAAATTGGCTAAGCGTGTTTCAAATGTCTCTTTGTCTTTACTCGCCATGGTGCCGCACTGTGGCATGTAATGTTTGCTCGCTTGATAAGACCAAGCACGGTCGAGTGCTTTCTGCTCGGGTGAAACCTCTTCAATCGGCGTATATTTATCGTCTAGGTATTCAACAATTGCATCAGATTCAAAAAGGACGGTGTCGTTCTCTGTAATTAATACAGGTACCTGCCCGTTCGGTGAGATATCCAAAAACCACTGTGGTTTGTTATTCAGTTCAATGTACTCAATTTCAAACGGGACATTTTTCATTACTAAAGCACCCATTACACGTTGAACGAATGGGCAGTTTTTAAAGCTAATCAATTTAATCATTTTTGGCTCCGAATCGGGTTAATAGTTTCTTGTTACCCCCCTAAGACGAACCCAAAATCCAAAAGACGAAGAATAATTCGTTATTTCACGAAATAATTTAATTTGTTGTTATCAAGACGTTTAAAACCAACAGAGAAATGCGAAATCTTTGCAAAGAATAATTAATAGCTAGGGAGGCAAGACAGAGGGATACAGTACTAATTACTAATTAACGAGCTAGCAAGCTAACAAGCCGTACTTTCCCCACCAGCGTTCAACTGATGAGGAGAAGTTAACGAAAGCAGAGTAAAACTAAACAACCAAAGATAGTGCAATAGATGCCATGATCACTCCTACAACAAACTCCAACATCTTCCATGATTTCGGGTTCTTAAACATTGGAGCTAAGAATCGTGCACCATAGCCAAGTAAAAAAAAGAATACGAATGAAGCCGATACTGCACCTGCACCAAACAACATTTGATTTGGTTGATATTGTGTAGAGATAGAACCCAGCAATACCACAGTATCCAGATACACATGCGGATTAAGCCAAGTAAACGCTAAACACATGGTAACTGCTTTGGTTAAAGAGTTTTTGGTTTCGACACCGGCTTCTAAGGCATGATTTTCGGTAAATGCTGAGCGAAAGCTCAAGAATGAGTAAACGCCTAAAAAGATAGCCCCACCGTAACGAGCAAACTGCTCAACTTGAGGGAACTGCTCAACGATCGCACCAAAGCCCATCACACCAAAGCTGATCAGTAATGCATCTGAAATCGCGCAGACAGCACAAATAGCAAACACATGCTGATTCTTTAAGCCCTGTTTAAGAACGAACGCATTTTGAGAACCGATCGCGAGGATAAGCGAAAGCCCAAGAGTAAAACCTGCAAAATAAGTCGGCATCAAAGGTTAGCCTCTTAACGTAACTCAATACTCATGAAC
>NZ_JBFRLX010000099.1:0-13834 GCF_041470165.1 Vibrio sp. 10N.286.46.A8 | reverse complement strand
ACGTAAGGGTGTGGTTATTCTCGGTTCGCTCGATATTGAACAAGCGACAAAAGCTCAGCAGTTTGCCACTGCATTAGGCTGGCCAGTTTTTTGTGACCCTCAATCAGGCGTGAACAGTGATTGGAAGCATTATGATCTCTGGTTACAAAGTAGCTCAGCCAAAGAGAAGCTAAATCAGTGTAATTTTATTCTCCAATTTGGTGAGCGTATCGTTTCTAAGCGCCTTAATCATTGGATAAAGTCGCAAGCTTCATCATTCTGCTCGTCACAATACATTGTTGTGTCACCAGATACGCACCGAATCAACCAAGATCATCTGCCTCAAACCCATATCGTTGCTGATATCGAGTCATGGGTGTCAGAACAGCATTTACCTACCTTGTTAGGTCAACATGCAGGTTGGGCTGCACCTTTGGTCGAAATCGCGAATACGGTTCAACAATTGGCATTGGCACAAATATCCAATAATGACCAACTGACCGAGTTGAGCGTTGCAGTTGACTTGTCGACTAGACTTAAAGACAGAGAGTTGTTTGTGGGAAACAGCTTGATGGTAAGGCTGGTGGATATGTTGTCATCAATATCTGCAAATCAAGTTTACAGTAATCGTGGCGCATCGGGCATCGATGGCTTAGTGGCAACGGCTGCGGGCGTGTTGAAAATCAACCAGAATCCGTTGTTGATGTTGATTGGTGATACCTCTTTGCTCTACGACCTCAATTCGCTGGCTCTGCTGACTCATAATTCAACGCCGATGGTTATTGTTGTGACAAACAATGACGGTGGTGCGATCTTTGATTTGTTGCCTGTACCAGAGCAGCAAAAACAGTCACTTTATCAAATGCCTCATGGTTTCAGTTTTGAACATGCCGCTGCGCAATTCCAGCTTGGTTATGCTGCGCCAGAAACCTTGAACGGCTACCAAACTATTATCGAACAACATTTCGAGCAGGGTCAGGGCACCTTGCTCGTTGAAGTTAAGACGCCTCCCGAACAAGCGGCTACTTTGTTGAAACAATTCAGTGCAATGCTCATCGAGGCATTAGCCTAAGGACTTAACATGCTTTACTCCAATTATTACCCAGCTGTACAAGAATCTTCTGACAAACCTTTGCTTGTTTTTCTACATGGTTTACTCGGAAGCGGGGATGATTGGAGCGCATGTCATCCATATCTAGAGGACTTTCCTCGTCTTTGCATAGATTTGCCCGGGCACGGACAAAGTCGCTTTATCGATTCGGTAGGCTTTGATCATTGCTGCAAGAAAATCGTTCAGTGCATCACTTCTCAACTTGCTCTCAACGATCTTCCTGCGGATTACCCTATCGTGGTGATTGGCTACTCTATGGGTGGCAGGCTTGCCATGTATGGGGTGACAAGCCCTTGCTTCGAAACGCTTAATCTTGAGAAAGTCATTATTGAAGGTGGCAACTTTGGTCTGGAGTGTGATGAAGAACGAGCACAAAGGTTAGTACATGATACGCAATGGGCTGTCCGCTTTGCGCAGCAGTCGATTGAAGATGTTTTAGACGATTGGTATCAACAAAGCGTCTTTTCTTCACTAAATCATGAGCAAAGACAAACTTTGGTTATAAAGCGTAGTGGTAACCTTGGAGTATCCGTAGCAAATATGTTGTTATCTACTTCGTTAGCTAAGCAACCGGATTTACGTGCCACATTGAAATCTCATGAGCACCAACTGCATTATGTGTGTGGTGAAAAAGATCGTAAATTCATGGAGCTAGCTGAGAATAGTGGCTTTGAATATAGTCAGGTTGATTACGCTGGTCATAATGTTCATTTTGAGCAACCAGAGTTGTTTTCCAACCTGATCATCCAATGTATCGCCAGTCGCCGCTAAACTGACTGAGCGGTTCTCTCGTATCAAGCACTATCAAAAGCAGAGCAACACCGTCACGACTATTCGTTAGTCGTGGTCTCTAATAGAACAATGGGAATCACCATGGCTAAAACAGTAGGCATCACAGAAGAAGAACTTTACGCAGCAGTTAACTGGCGCGATGAAAGCAGTCAATTTGAAGATATTCAGTACCACAAGTCTGACGACGGTATTGCGAAAATCACGATTGCTCGTCCTCAAGTCCACAATGCGTTCCGTCCACAAACCGTAAAAGAGATGATCAATGCATTGGCTGACGCTCGTTACGACGAGAAGGTTGGCGTAATCATTTTGACGGGTCTTGGTGAGAAGGCGTTCTGTTCTGGTGGTGACCAAAGTATCCGTGGTGACTACGGCGGTTATCAAGATGATTCAGGTACACATCACCTGAACGTGCTTGATTTCCAACGTCAAATTCGTACTTGTCCAAAACCCGTTATCGCAGCGGTATCGGGTTGGGCAGTCGGTGGCGGTCATGTACTTCACATGATGGCAGACCTTACTATCGCAGCTGAAAACGCTCAGTTCGGTCAGACGGGTCCTAAAGTAGGTTCATTCGATGGCGGTTGGGGTGCTTCTTACATGGCTCGTATCGTTGGTCAAAAGAAAGCGCGTGAGATCTGGTTCTTGTGTCGTTTCTACGATGCTCAAGAAGCATTGGACATGGGTCTAGTAAACACAGTAGTGCCTGTTGCTGACCTAGAAAAAGAAACGGTTCGTTGGTGTCGTGAAGTTCTTCAACACAGCCCAATGGCACTGCGTTGCTTGAAAGCCGCACTAAACGCAGACTGTGACGGCCAAGCAGGCCTTCAAGAGTTGGCGGGTAACGCAACCATGATGTTCTACATGACAGAAGAAGGCCAAGAAGGCCGAAACGCATTCAACGAGAAACGTCGACCTGATTTCGACAAATTTCCGCGTAACCCATAGTCTTTCTCTTCTTTAAAATGAGTCGCTAATAGCGGCTCGTTTTGTTTTGATGTTCCCCGTTTTTTAGGAAACTTTATGAACTCAGTGAATTCTCAGCGTCACGCTAAACTCTACCGTTATCAATTACCTATGGATAGTGGTGTGATTCTTCGTGACAATAAGTTGAACGAACGCGTTGGCTATATCATCCAACTTGAGAGTGATGGTAAAACTGGTTTTGGCGAAGTTGCTCCTTTGCCAGATTTTAGCCAAGAAGATGCTGAACAAGCTGGCATTCAGCTGCAACACGAATTAGAGCTTTGGATCCACAATAACCCTCAAACGCCTTTTGATGAGTTATATCCTTCTGTTGCCTTCGGTTTTTCGATGGCGATGATGGAATTACGAGGCGAACTCAATGCTGAAGGTAACTACCAAGCAGCGCCTTTGTGTACAGGCGATCCAGATGAATTGATCCCTGTGCTGAATGAAATGAAAGGCGAGAAGGTCGCCAAAGTAAAAGTCGGTCTCTACGAAGCGATTCGTGATGGCATGCTAGTGAGCTTATTCCTTGAGTCGATCCCTGATTTGACCCTAAGGCTTGATGCCAACCGTGCGTGGAAACCAGAGAAAGCGAAGCTGTTCATCAAGTACATTTCGCCGTCACTGCGTCAACGTATTAGCTTTATTGAAGAGCCTTGCCAGAAGCCTGAAGATAGCTTAGCTTTTGCTATTGACCACGGTGTTGCGATTGCATGGGACGAAACACTGCAAGAAGCGGTAAGAAGTCCAGAGTTTAATCTTAGTGACTTAACGGGTGTTAAGGCGGTTGTGATTAAACCAACCTTGATTGGCTCAGTAGAGCGTTGTGTTGCTATCATTGAACGCGCGCAACAACTTGGTATTAAACCTGTACTAAGTTCAAGCATAGAGTCTAGCCTTGGCTTAACTCAGATTGCTCGATTGGCACAACAGTACTTACCTAATGAAGTTCCAGGGCTTGATACGATTGGCTTGTATCAGCAACAGCTAGAAGTCTCTTGGCCGGGTTGTCAGCTTCCTGTTTCAACGCTTGAACAACAGCAATTGATTTGGTCTTCTTAGGCTGATCGTTCGATTGGCTTAGACCGTTCTCAATCTATAACTTGGTTATCTTATGATGCGCCCACAATCTAATCCTCACCCGCTCTGGGTACAGTGGGCGCAGCAGAACCCACATCAAGCAGCGTTAGTGATTCCTAACCGCGCTTCCACTTGGCAGCAAGTGTCTGTGCTGGTGAGTGAGTACCAACAACAGCTATCTCATCAAGGCCTATCTAAAGGTGATGTCCTTACGATTGTCGGTAAGAACCAAGCTGAAGTGATTCCTGCTTATCTTGCCGCACTCAATTTGGGTGTTATTTGCGCTTTCACCATGCCTCAGCCTAGCTTACGCCTGAAGCAAAAGCTCGATTCCTTATATCAAGCAGGTCAACAAAGCTACCTTTGGCTTTTGGACAGTAGCGGGATAGAGCAATCAGAGACTGTCGATTTGAATACTCAGTTGGTGACCTTGTCTTGCTTAGATGAAGTGAAGGTCGATGGTGATGATAATAGGATAACGACATCTCAAGACTCCAACTTCAATCCGCAAAATCTAGCAAGCATCATATTTACTTCTGGCTCTACTGGAAACCCGAAAGCGGTGGCTCACACGTTGCAGCAACACTTATGTTCAGCTCAGGGTTTACTAGACGTTTTCAACTTTGAACAAGCTGACACTTGGTTGCTTAGCTTACCGATGTACCATGTGTCGGGATTGGCGATTGTCCATCGTTGGTTGGCGGCTGGTGGCTGCATAAAAATAGGGTCAGGTAAGCTTGAGTCAGACATCGAAGGTTGCAGTCATGCCTCTTTAGTAGCTACCCAACTACATAGGTTATTGCAGAGTAAGCAAGCACTTACTTTAACTCATGTGCTTTTAGGCGGTAGCCATATCCATGAGTCTCTTGGACTCGAAGCTCAACAAATGGGCATTGAAACTTGGCTTGGATATGGCATGACAGAAGCGGCTTCAACAGTGACCGCGAAGCCAGTCGATTCTAGTAATACTGCAGGTTTTGTTCTCGACCAACGCCAGTTGAAAATTGAAGATCAACGTATCTTTATTGGCGGCAATACGCTTGCTTCTGGTTATTACTATCAGGGCGAGTTAACACCATTGGTGGATGAGAACGGTTGGTTCGACAGTAAAGACCTCGGCGAATGGGATGGCGAACAAGTGTCGATAATTGGTCGTGCTGATAATCAGTTTATTTCTGGGGGAGAGAATATCCACTGTGAAGAAATTGAACGAGCACTGAATCAGTTATCTTTAATCAATCAGGCGTTTATCGTTCCGATTGAAGATGATGAATTCGGGTTTCGACCTGTCGCTATTGTGGATTGTACGGATTTACCAACCAAAGAATGGTTTGCCGAGCAATTAAATGGCCGTCTTGAACGGTTCAAATTTCCTGTCGAGTACTATCTAATGCCTCATCAAGAACAGCTAGGCATTAAGGTTTCACGCGCAGGATTGGCACAGTGGTTACAGCAGATACGTTCTAAATAGAACTGAGAACAATAAAATGAAGCGCAATACACGGTGACTAGTCGTAATTGCGCTTCAGGGGGTTGTGATGGTGGTGAAACCATCACAAATTCTTAATATTCAATCTGGTCATTAAGGCTTTTATCTTTGCATCTGGCTGTTTAGCTTAAGCGAGTGCCTTCTTCATTTGTTCAGCAACCTTATCTACCTTACCTAAACCGATAATGACTTGTAGGCCACCTTTTCCGATAGGAACAACGCCTGCAGCACCTAGTTTTTTCAGTTTGTCACTGTCTGCTGCTGACGAGTCTTTTACTGTCAAGCGTAAGCGAGTAATACAGTTGTCTACTTCTAGAATGTTGTCTGCACCACCAATAGCTTCGATGTAGTTGTTGGTCTGGCTAACTAACGCTTCTGGAGATTCTGTCTCGCCTTCTGCTTCCATCTCTTCACCACGACCCGGAGTACGGAGATTGAACTTGATGATAGCGAAACGGAAAATACCGTAGTAAAGCGCGAAGAACACCACACCTTGAACTAATAACATGTACCAGTTAGTCGCTAACGGGTTTTGGCTTGATAGCACCAAGTCAACAAAGCCTGCAGAGAAGCCGAAGCCTGCCATCCATTCCATGCTTGCTGCAATGTAAAGCGACAAACCTGTTAACACTGCGTGCAATAGGAACAACACGGGCGCTAGGAACATGAAGCTGAATTCTAGTGGCTCTGTGATGCCAGTGAAGAATGAAGCCATTGCAGCCGCAAGCATGATTGCGAAAACTTGGTTCTTATTTTTCGCATCAGCGCAGTGGTACATCGCCAATGCTGCTGCTGGTAGACCAAACATCATAATAGGGAAGAAGCCCGCTTGGTACATACCTGTTTTACCCGGAATACCCGTACCGTTAGCGATAGATTGTGCGCCGCCGAGGAAATTTGGAATATCGTTAATACCTACAACGTCGAACCAGAACACAGGGTAAAGTGCGTGGTGCATACCAACGGATAGGAACAAACGGTTGAAGAAACCAAACAGACCGGCACCCACAGCGCCCATGCTTTCTAGTTTAATTCCTAGAACGATCAGAGCATCGTAAACAGCAGGCCAGATGTATAGCAGAGCAAAAGAGAGCGCCATACCTGCGATTGAGGTAAGGATAGGAACCAAACGCTTACCGCTGAAGAAAGCTAAAGCTTGAGGAAGCTCAACGGTGGAGTAGCGGTTATAGATTTCAGCGGAAATAATACCGACAATGATACCCACAAATTGGTTGCTGATTTTTCCGAATGCCGCTGGTACTTCACTTAACTCAACATCCATCAATTGAGCAACTGAGCCGGGAGCAAGTAGCGTGGTCACGACTAGGAACATCACAAAACCAGAGAGTGCCGCAGAACCATTCTTATCACGGCTTAAACCAAAGGCAACACCCACCGCGAACAGAACCGCCATGTTGTCGATGATCGCACCACCTGATTTGATCAAAAATGCGGCCAGAATACTCTCTGAACCCCAACCAACAGGATCCAACCAGTAGCCGATCCCTATAAGGATTGCTGCAGCTGGCAGTGTGGCTACGGGAACCATCAATGCCTTACCTACTTTTTGCATATACCCAAGTATATTCATACGTGCCCCTAAGTTTGTAATTAATTTTTTTAATGTTTCTGCTCGTCAACGTATGGAGTTAAATATTGATCGAGGCAGGGTTTTAAGTAACTGCGGCTATTAGAAACTTATTTCTTAATGCAAACAAACGAAACGGGTAGTACTATGAATTAAAATTTTTAATGCATGAGTTCGTATGGCTAACCATCAATCTTTACTGAGAAACCTTCATACATTTAATGTTGCTGCAGAGAAAATGAGCTTTACGTTAGCCGCGAAAAAGTTGCATTTGACTCAGGGAGCCGTTAGCCATCGAATCAAAGTGTTGGAAGGAGAGCTTGGGTTTAATTTGTTTGTACGAGGGACTCGTAAGCTGGAGCTGACCGAAGAAGGGCAACGCTTTCAACGCACGTTATCGAAGTCGTTGAGCTCTATTTTTGGCGAAATCGAAGACATTACCAACACCGACTTGTACGGTCAGATCAATATTGGTACCAGTCCTGCATTTGCTAACAGTTGGTTACTGCCAAGATTGGCGGATTTTAAACAGCGATATCCTAAGTTTAATCTCAACATCTTCTCGCAAGAAGAGCAGGATTTTCATCAAAATCATCTCGATGTCGCCATTTACTATGGTGCTGAAGATCTAAAAGACATGCATCGACAGCGTCTGTTTGGTGAAAAGTATATTCCGGTATGTACGCCGAGTTATGCCGCTGAACACGATATCTTTGATGATGGTTTAGAGTCGTTACACCGGATTAATTTCATTCATGCGCTAGGCTCTGATGTGTGGCAGCGTTGGATTAAGCACAATCAACTCGATGTAAATCTGTTTGAGCAGTTTTATTGTGTGAGCCACCGAGACATGGGCGTGCAGAGTGCTCTGCATAATATCGGTGTGGCAATGGGGCGCTATCATTTTGTTAAGCCGTACATTGAGACTGGTGAGCTCATAACGCCTTATCCAAGTATGGATACTGATAAAGGATACGAATTGATCTGTCCGTTAGGCACTGAAAAGCGACCTAAGGTAAGAACGTTTATTAAGTGGCTAGAGGGGCAGTTACGCTAGGTTAGTTAATTTAGCAATTAGATAGTTCAAAACAGAATTTATTATCTTTATAACCATCCATCATAATAAGCTCTATAAATAACGGATTATAGAATAAGGTCTTATTATGAAAGTTGCCCTCATCATTGCAGTTTTGCTGCAGATAGGCCAAGCGCTCGTTTCGTCAGGACTGACTCGTTCATTGGCTGAACTCACTGCATTTGTGCTAGTTGTGGTACTTGTTTTAATGAAAAGAGAGAGCAAGAAGAGTGATAAGCCCCTGTTTGATTCGTGATTGTTGTAACAAAGAATATCTTTACTACAAACGATATTTTCACTAAAAACGATAGGGGCAAAGCCCATTAGAGCTTTGCCTTTTTGTTTTGTCATTCGCTAATCTGTTTGTCTGGTTAATACATTAACCAATCTACAGCGCTTCTTTACGTATTAGATGCATCAGGTAAGCGTTAACCACGCTAATGAGCCTGTCGAAATCATCGTCCACATTGTAATACCAAACATCAATGGCTTCGGCCCAGCAGCTTTAAGCTTCTCAACTGAAATACCGCAACCAATCAAGAATAGACACACCACCAATGCACGCTTAGACACATCAAAGATACCTTGATAGACCATCTCAAATTGTGGCAATAAGTCACTAACAGCAATAGCAGCGCAATAGAAGAAAATGAAGTAAGGAATCGTAATCTTCTTTTGATCGTTCTTGAAGATCATTGCGCTGACTAACGCGATTGGGATAATCCAAAGTGCGCGAGCGAGCTTCAATGTGGTTGCTGTGGTCAGTGCTTCTTCGCCATATGCTGATGCTGCGCCGACTACAGAGGAGGTATCATGAATCGCGATGGCTGCCCATGTTCCGAAAGTTTGTTGGCTTAACTCTAGTGCATGGCCAATCATTGGGAACAAGAAAAGGGCGACCGAGTTCAACACAAATACAGTGGCTAACGCCAAGCCAATCTGTTCATCATCAGCTTTGATGGCCGGTGCTACGGCGGCAATGGCGCTACCACCACAAATTGCGGTACCAGAAGAGATAAGGTAACCCGTGGTGCGATCTAATCCCATGCGTTTTGCCAAGAACCAACCAATGACCAAGGTACCAATAATCGTCGTGACAATGAGGCCAATACCATCGCCTGTGACCGCTAATGCTTTCTCAAACTGAATGCCAAAGCCTAAGCCGACAATCGAGTAGGCCAGTAGCTTCTTGGTGAGTTTGCCTACTTCTAGATGCTCAGGGACTAAACCTAAGCTCGCAAGAAGGAAACCGATCACGAGTGCCGTCGGTGAACTCACCCATGGGGTTAAGCAAAACAGAGCAGCAAGATAAAATGGAACAGACTTTTTTAGATTCATTATATTTAATTCGTCGCGTCTAGTATTGGCAGCGTAGTGGAAGACTATACGCTTAACGCAATGGTAAGTAAGTCTAAATGAATTGAACAAACGTTAAGTAAAACTAAACGTTTGTTCAGCTGATATGAATAAAGGTTGGTTATTTAGCGTAGTGAGCCGCGAAGATCAGAGACTGACTGTCGAAGCGTGTCGCATGAAGCTTCCTTGGCTAGCATAGGTTCGGCAGCTTCTATCTCTAACTTGGCCCTGAAACGGGTGGGTAGCCCCTTAAAAGCTTGACCTTTATAACGACTGAAGTAGCTGCCCCATAGCCCTTTAAGTGCCATTGGAATCACAGGTACAGGAGAGCGTTTGATAATCAACTCCATGCCACGCATGAATTCGGCTACTTCGCCATCAGCGGTTAGCTTACCTTCAGGGAAAATACAGACGATGTGCCCTTCATCTAGGGCTCGTTCAACTTCTTTGAAAGCGTTTCTAATCGAGTTTCGGTTGGTTGCGGAGATTGGAATAACTCCTGCTCTTTTTAAGAATCGACGTAGTGGAGGAAGTTTGGCGTAATCCTCTTCCATCACAAACCGAATCAAGCGAGGGCAAACCGCACTTAGAAGCAGTGCATCCATATAACTCACATGGTTGCAAACGATCAGTGCACCGCCATTCTCTGGAAGATGGTGTAAGTTCTTGTGCTTAACTCGGTACATAGTGTGAGTGACCACCCATGTAAAGAAACGGAAAGCGTAGATAGGCACCTGATAAAACAGGTACAGCATAACCAAAGTATTCCCTATCGCGAGCAACACAAACAGCTGTGGAATAGAAAGATCGAGAACACTTAGGCAAACAATACCTAAAACCGCACTTCCCACCATGAATAGTGAATTGTAAATGTTGAGCCCGGCAATCACTTGAGCGCGTTCATCTGGTTTCGCTCGTAACTGCATCAGAGAATACAGAGGAACAATGAAGATACCGCCAGAGATACCCAATAGCAGAAGATAAGCAAACAGCGGCCACAGCTCTGAATACGTCACGAATTGATGGAAAGAGGTAAATTCAGGCAAGGACTCAGGAATGGATATCGCCATCAATAGCCCAAAAATCGACATACCCAGGCTGCCCATTGGCACGATGCCGATTTCAATGCGGTGATTAGATAACTTATCACAAGCCAACGAGCCAATCGCAATGCCGACCGAGAACAGTGCCAACAAAAACGCGACAGCGCTTTCAGTACCGTTTAGGTAAACCTTGGTGAAGTTGGGAAACTGAGTGAGGTAAGCTGCACCGAGGAACCAGAACCAGCTGATCGACATCAGTGCTTGAAAGGTTGGGCGGTCTTTTTTGGCAATAGCGAGTGTTGCGCGGGTTAGCTTTACTGGCTGCCACTTTACTTTCAGATCTGGTGCGTTACTCGGCGCTTGTGGAATAAAGCAGCTTGATACATAGCCAAGCACGGCGAACGAAACAATACATATCGCAGCAATGAGCTTCGCGCTTTCTTCAGATGCAATAATACCAGCACCTAGAGTACCGATTAGGATGGCTAAGAATGTGCCTGTTTCAACCAAAGCATTTCCGGACACAAGCTCTTTGGTTTCTAACTGTTGCGGAAGTAGGGCGTACTTAACCGGGCCAAAGAAGGCACTTTGCGTTCCCATTAGGAACAGAAGTAGGAGTAGTATCCCGTAGCTTTCGTAGATAAACCCGATCGCGCCCAATGACATGATCGCCACTTCAAGGAGCTTAACTTTACGTATAAACCAAGATTTTTCGTATTTGTCAGCCAGTACACCAGCCAAAGCAGAAAACAGGAAGAAGGGTAGAATAAAAAGACCAGCGGCCAAATTAATGAATAGATTGCTGGAAATAGGCAGCGTATCTACGCTTGCGAAAGCAACAAACAGTAACAGAACATTTTTGAATATATTGTCATTAAAGGCGCCTAGAAATTGAGTAATAAAGTAGGGTAGGAACCTTTTTTGCGTTAACAGCGAAGATTGGCTGCTGTTGTTCATTGTCTTTCCTTGGATGATTACCAGTTGGTTAAGTAGTTTGAGATTAGGTTATTGATCAACTCTTTACCATCGATAGGTTCAGAGGCGAAAAATTTATCATCAACGCTAAGTAGAGTAATTCCATGTACTCCAGACCATAATACACGGCTGGCTTTAATGACTTCGCTTTTTGTGTGTTCAGGCGCAATAGCTACCAGCAATTGCTCTAACATACCTGTCATTCTATCAATACGGTTCGATTGCCATTCGGGAAGGTTTTCACCATTCATGTTGTGCTCAAAGATAAGCTGCCAACGGTGAGGGTGTTTTTGTGCAAAATCGTGATAGCAGTATGCAAGATTGAAAAGAGCCTGTTGAGGGTTGCTCGATTGTTCAACCGCAGAAGCAGATTGGAACGACAGTTCATCTAATGTTTGAGCAACAACGTGTAAAAGGAGTAGGTTGTAGTTACCAAATACATTCACCAAGGTGCTAGGGACATAACCAATCATATTGGCAATTTTACGTAGACTTAGCTCGTGATAAGAGTGCTCTTCTAAGAAGTCGGTTACCGTCTTTAAGGTTAATTGCACTAATTGTTCGCGAGTATGATCGTTTCGTCTTGCCATGAGTACTTTCTATTAAATGAACATCGTTCAATATTTTAATGCTGCCCCAGAGTGCCGTCAATCCCTTCGCTAGTTTAGTAATCAATTAATAGCCGCAATATTATGATACATGTGTAAACGTCGTGAATATTTCATTGTTCTTTGTTAACGAGTATGATTAAGGTGTCGAAAGATAAAAAAACCTATAAAGGATAATAATGAAACGATTTTTCTCACTAGTCGCGATCTTGTTGGTAACAGTCGCGGTGACGCCAATCGCGGAAGCGAAAAAGTTTGGTGGTGGTAAGTCATTTGGCAAAAGCTTTAAAACGGCTCCAGCACCAAAACAACAAAACACAAATTCGATCCGACAAGATCAAACGGGCAAGAAAACAGCAGCAGCTAACTCTAGCAAGAAAGGCCTTATGGGCGGTCTGCTAGGTGGTTTACTTGCTGGTGGTCTTTTAGCTGCATTCTTTGGTGGCGCATTTGAAGGTATCCAGTTCATGGATATTCTGATCATGGGTCTGATTGCTTTCCTAGCGTTTAAATTCCTACGCGGAATGTTGGGCGCGAAGCAGGGCTCAATGAATCAGCAGAATGCACGTGGCCAACAGCCAGCATTCGGCGGCATGGGTCAGAACAAGTTTGAACAACCTAAGCAACAACCAAATGTTCATAACTTCGAGCAAGCACAGCCTCAATCACAACCTCATTCGCAAAATAGCGCTGGTGGTTTCGGTTTTGGTGCACAAAGCGATGTTCCACATAACTACCCACCAGGTTTTGATCAAGCGGCATTCATCAACGGTTCTCGTGAGCACTACCGTACACTGCAAGGTGCATGGAATCACAACGAGCTAAACACGATTGAAGAATACGTATCTCCAAGCCTATTTGAAGACCTAAAAGCTGAGCGTAACAAGCTAGACGGTGATCAGCACACAGACGTAATGTACGTTGATGCTGAAATCGTTCGCGCAGACCACGATGGTAGTAAAGCACAGCTAAGCCTTCAGTTTAGCGGTCGCTACCGTGACACCGCAGACGGCATTGAAGAAGATATCACTGATATCTGGCACTTAGAGCGTGACCTAACGACTCAAAATGCACCTTGGTTAATTGTTGGTATTCAAGGTTAATTCCAGGATTTAACTAAACATCAATAGGATGTAGTTATTCGGAATGACACCAAATAATATAAAGCCCCTGCTGAGAAATCATCAGGGGCTTTTTTGCGTCTAATGATATGTATCTATAAGTCGCAGCAGGGAAATTGGCTTTGAGCTTTTTTTTGGTGGGGGGAAGGGGTTTAGATTCAAGGAACAATGCCAATATGACGAAACGTGCGGAATCGACAAAGAACATGAGTAGCGGAAATGTGTCATCACGACAAATATTAAGAGATGTATCTTGCTCAAAGGTTGGATTAACCTAGAGCTAACTAATTGATTTAATTTGGATGTGATGAGTAATGATAGAGTTCTTTGAACCCGTATTGGAGCCTGGGATTACTTTGCAGCAGAAACAGAGAATGGCGAATGAATGCCAAGAACATGTATCGACCAATTGCTTAGGCTGCGCTGCTTATCTGGCTTGTGAGCGTCATGCAGAAGTATGGGAACACTGATGTTTGAATGGGCTAGATCGCTTAGCCTTTCTTGGGTTGTAACGGGTTGGTGTTTAGTAAGTTGAGGGCAGTGTTTAGAAAGATACGTTTAGAAAGATATAAAGCTCAGAAACGAAAAAAGCCAACTCAATGAGTTGGCTTTTCGATTTTCCAATTAAGGAGAATATGGTGGAGGGAG
>NZ_JBFRLX010000098.1:0-25635 GCF_041470165.1 Vibrio sp. 10N.286.46.A8 | reverse complement strand
AAATTGTTAAAGAGCTTCTCTTCGTTGTGACTTACATCACTTCGGAAGAGGCGGCCATTCTAGCGTTTTAATTCTCAGTGTCAAACACTTTTGAAAATTAATTTCTACTTTCTAAAAGTAGAAGCGAATTATCGCTTAAAGCTAGTTGCCTTACTAACATTCTTCGCTGAAGCCTTGTGGCGTCTACCGTGTCAGTGAGGCGGCATTATAGAGATGTTCCTCACATTGGCAAGTGTTTATTGCCGAAAATTGCAAAAATAACGGTTAGATGACGAATAAACACTCAAAGCCTTATTTGTGCAAGTTTAACTACAAAGTACCTACAGAATAACCACAGACTTATCCACAACTGCTCTAATTTTCATCCTAGAAAACAAAAAAGCTGCCTTATGGCAGCTTTTTAAATGGCAATGAGTCTAAATCCCAGAGCCATATTGCTCTCCATCGTCTTCATGGAGACCACATTCTCTTTTTAGGCCATTGAACCGGGTTTCTTCTTCAGTCATACCCGGTTCCCATTTCTTAGTCGTATGAGTATCTCCAACAGAAAGGTACCCCTGCTCGCGAAGTGGGTGGTAACTGAGACCATGCTCTTCTAAGTAATAATGAACATCTTTATTTGTCCAATCAATTACTGGCAAGAACTTAAACACACCATTTTGGATAGATAAGATAGGCAAGTTTGCGCGCGATTGAGATTGCTCTCTTCGCAACCCTGAAAACCAAGTGCCAGCCTCTAGTTCATCCAGCGCTCTTCTCATCGGTTCAACTTTATTAAGCTTGTTGTACTTCTCTATCCCTTCTATACCTTGATCCCAAAGTTTGCCATATTGCGCTTCTTGCCAATTAGAGCTCTGTTGTGCGCGAAAGACTTGAAGGTTTAGAGTCAACTTCTGACTTAACTCATCTATAAAGCGATACGTTTCTGGGAATAGGTACCCGGTGTCTGTCAGAATAACTGGAATATCGGGTTTGGCTTGAGTCACTAAGTGCAGCATCAATGCTGCTTGGATTCCGAAACTAGAAGACACCACATGTGTTCCTTCTAAGTTTTCTAGAGCCCACTTCACTCTTTCTAATGCGGTTAGCTGTTCTAACTCAGCATTAATTTGTCCAAGACGAAGTATCTGCTCCGTCTTAGTCAATGCGAGTAGCTCTGCTAACTTCAATTTTGAAGCGACAGAATTATGCATGCAGATCCCTCTTTGAAATGATCACCTCTTCGATGATGCCAGCTCGGATTGTAAAATCACCGAACCCTTCATTGTCGTTACGTTCCGTAGCCCAACGTCCCACCAGCGAATCAATCTCTTCTAAGATCTGAGCTGAAGTGATGTTCTCTTTATACATCTTCGGGATACGAGTTCCGGCTTTGTTGCCACCTAAGTGCATGTTGTAACGCCCCGGCGCCTTACCGACTAAACCCAACTCAGCCAACATTGCACGACCACAGCCGTTTGGACAACCCGTGATGCGAAGGATGATGTTATCTTCTTCTGGTAATCCGTGTTTCTTCAGAATGTCTTCAACATCCGTTACAAACTCAGGAAGAAAACGTTCGGCTTCTGCCATTGCTAACGGACATGTTGGGAATGCCACACACGCCATTGAGTTCTTGCGCTGTTCTGAAACGGCATCATCCATCAGACCGTATTGACGTGCCAGCTTTTCAATTTGTGCCTTTTGGCTCTTAGGTACACCTGCAACAATGAGATTTTGGTTCGCTGTCATGCGGAAGTCACCTTTGTGGATCTTCGCTATTTCAGCAACACCTGTTTTCAGCGCTTTCCCTGGGAAATCAAGCAAACGACCATTTTCGATGAATAACGCTAAGTGGTGCTTACCATCAATGCCTTCCGCCCAACCGATACGATCGCCACGGCCAGTAAACTCATAAGGACGGCTTTCAGAAAACTCAACGCCTGCACGTTTTTCTACTTCTGCTTTAAATACATCAATACCAACACGGTCTAGTGTGTATTTGGTTTTGGCATTCTTACGATTCGAACGGTTACCCCAGTCACGTTGTGTCGTCACAACAGCTGCCGCTACATCTAACGTTTTCTCTAATGGCACAAAACCAAAGTCGTCAGCTTTACGTGCATAAGTAGAAGTATCGCCGTGCGTCATTGCAAGACCACCGCCCACTAATACGTTAAAGCCCACCAGCTTTCCGTCTTTAGCAATCGCGATGAAGTTAAGATCGTTAGCATGAACATCTACGTCATTTTGTGGAGGAATTACAACCGTCGTCTTGAACTTACGTGGTAAGTAGTTACTACCTAAGATAGGTTCTTCATCTGTTGTTGCGAGCTTTTCACCATCTAACCAGATCTCAGCATAAGCACGAGTTTTAGGTAATAGGTGTTCACTGATCTTTTTCGCCCACTCATAAGCTTCTTGGTGCAGCTCGGACTCAACCGGGTTTGTGGTACACAAAACATTTCGGTTTACGTCACCCGCAGTAGCGATTGAATCTATACCAATACTGTTTAGCGTTTGGTGCATTAACTTAATGTTCGGCTTCAATACACCGTGGAACTGGAAGGTTTGACGTGTTGTTAGACGGATAGAACCATAAGAGGTGCTTTCATCTGCGAATTTATCAATCGCTAACCACTGCTTAGGAGTGATGATCCCACCAGGCATACGCGCACGCAGCATTACATTATGTAAAGGTTCTAGCTTTTGCTTGGTGCGTTCATTACGAATATCACGGTCATCTTGTTGATACATACCGTGGAAACGGATCAACTGAAAGTTATCAGCAGTAAAACCACCAGTGATACGGTCTTGAAGATCTTGTTCAATCGTACCGCGAAGGTTTTTACTTTCACGCTTCAGACGTTCATTGTCAGCCAAAGGTCCCAGTACTTGACCTAGCACTTCTTGCTCTATTACTTGCTTGCTCATTAGTACACATCCCTTTGGTAACGTTTCGCTTTACGTAAATCATTAATATATTGTTCAGCTTGTTCGCGGCTCTGATTGCCATGTTTTTCCGCTATCGTAACTAACGCTTCATGAACATCTTTTGCCATTCGAGTTGCATCGCCACATACATAGAGGTACGCGCCCTCTTGAAGCCATTGCCAAACCTGCTCTGCCTGCTCAATTAATCGGTCTTGAACATAAACCTTTTCTTTTTGATCACGACTAAACGCAACATCAAGCTTGGTTAATGCACCAGATTTAAGATACCTCTGCCATTCAACTTGATATAAGAAATCTTGAGTAAAGGTACGGTCACCAAAGAACAACCAGCTTTTACCTTCAGCGTCATTGTTTTCACGCTCTTGAACAAAACTACGGAAAGGTGCGATACCTGTACCCGGGCCAACCATGATGATTGGTGTGTTGTCGTCTTGCGGCAGTTTGAAGTTATTGTTGTTCTCTACAAACACCTTCACTTCACCACCTTCTTCAAGGCGTTGAGCTAAGAAACTTGAAGCGCCACCCAGACGAGATTCATCGCCCTTTTGGTATTCAACCAGACCAACCGTCAAGTGAACTTCTTCATCTACTTCTGCTTGGCTTGACGCAATAGAGTAGAGACGTGGAGTTAACTTACGTAGTAGGCCAATCAATTCATCAGCCGATAGCTTGGTTTTCTTCTCAGCTAAAACATCGACAACTTGAGTATTACCCGCGTATTCACGAAGCTTGTCTTTATCTTCCACCAGCTTAATTAACTTCTTACTGCCCGAAAGCTCAGCAAACTTAGTCACTAGCTGAGGGTTTGAAGAGGTAATCTCAAATTTGCTGACGAGTGCGCTATGCACAGACAAGTTGTCACCATCGACATCGACACTTTCGATACCAGACAACCCAACCTTAGAAAGAATCTGATTTGCGAGTTCTGAACTGTTTTCAAACCATACGCCTAGCGCATCACCCGGTTGGTAAGTAATACCCGACTCATCAAGATCAATCTCGATATGACGAACATCTTTGCCCGAATCACGACCGGTGATCTTTTGGCTCGTTAACAGTGTCGCTGTGTATGGGTTTTGTTTGGTGTATTGCGAATGACCGGCAGCCGCTTGACCGACGGGCAACTGAACTACATCGGCTTCAGTGCCTGTCGATAGCGTCTCTTTTACTTGCTCTAATGCTTTAGCGCGCCACTGCGTTGCTGACTCTTCGTAATCAACATCACAATCAAGACGGTCGACAAACGATTTAGCACCAAGCTTAGCGAGGAAGTTATCGAAGTCTTTAGCCGTTTGGCAGAAGAACTCATAGCTTGAGTCACCTAAACCGATCACACCGTATTGTAGGTTTGATAATTTTGGCGCTTTCTTCGATTGAAGGAATTCATGCAACTCAATAGCGTTATCAGGGGCTTCGCCCTCACCATTGGTTGAAGCTACAAAAATGACGTGTGTCTCTTTGGCTAAGTTCTTACCTTTATAATCACTTGCATCAAAAAGCTCGACGGCAATCCCTAAGGCTTTCGCTTCTGCTTCAAGCGATTCAGCGACACCTTTCGCATTACCGGTTTGGGATGCGAAGATAATGCTGAGTTTACCCGCAGGTTTTGCGGCTACTGCAGCGGCTGCTTGAGCGATTGGCGCGGCGGCACCCACAGGCTGAGTTTGGCTCACACCCCAAAGGTAACCACTGACCCATGCCAGTTGTTGAGAAGATAATTCAGAAACAGTTTGCTGAAGATGACCCAATTGTTGGTCATTAAGTGGTGCTGCTAGCCCAGGTAACTCATTAGCCCCAGACTGTGCATTATTATTTTGTGAAGACTCTTTCTTATTTAAAGACATGGTCACGACATCCCTAATCATTGCGTGACGATAGATTAACCACTCCTTTTAATAACAAGAAAGAATAGAAAAGTATGTTTTATAACTTTTTGGAAGTAAAAACCGATTGAAACGTCAATTGAGTTACTGGTTTTCAATACGAACTTGTTGAAAGCCAACCGCCATTGCCGACTTAGATGCTAGGTCTAAATCCGCGTAATGGCACTCTTCACCATGAACATCAGTAAGCAAAACAAAGCCGCCTCCCATATGGCGAAACTCCACAACCCAAGACCCCTCTTGAATTGAGGGCTCTATGATCGCTTCAACCAACAGATTTTCTCGATATAAATTTCGTAATTCATTGAGTGTCATATTCCATCCCTTGCTTTGACCTCACAACATAGACCTTATAAGAATAGACGCTAATTAGGTCTCTGTATTAAGGATGGTCGAAAGTGATGAATGTGCTAACTAATTCCAGAAAAGTATATACCCAAGTAACTTCAAGATGCTTGGGTATAACCAATAGATATAAAAAAACGCCACTTAATAAAGTGACGTTCTTAAATTTCGTTCTAGATTCGTTTTAATTGCCTAAAAGCGTACTTCTACGCCAGCAAACCAACCATCAACCATAACAAATGATTTAGGTGGCCCTGGCTTTGGGTCATCTAACGGATCAGGTTCTTTGTCCGTCTCAAGAGGTTTATTCAGCTCTGAAGAGAAGAATTTGTCGGAATCAAGGTCGATCACACGATAGCCACCACGAAGTGCTATTTCAGTATCTGCCACTGGAATACGGTACTGAACACCCGCCATCAAATCGGTACTCTTAATACCGTTGCTATCACCAAATTCCATCGTACCAATGATATCAAGCTGAGTATTAGGGACATTGATTTCTGCGTTACCGTAGAAGCTCCAAGTAAACTCATCAAAACTTGTCGTTTTCGAACTGTACGGATCTTTGTAATGTGAGTTCGCATACTGAGTAAATGTCACACCCGCATCGAAGTTCATCAACTTGTGATCCAACATTGTGTAGTAGAACGTGTAGTCATACTTATCAAACGCTAACAATGTTGTATCAACAGTAGAGTAGCGGAAACTCGCATTTGGCAGCTTAGGGGCATTATGCTCAAATGCGAAATACAACGAAGGTGAGTTTGAGTCACTCGACCTAGCTTCGTTCAGCTTTGTACTTCCCCACCACATATCAGCACCGATCTTAGTCGTGTAAGAAAACTCTTCTTCAGCGGACACAGCCGAACTTAAAGAAAGCATTCCCACTAAAGCAATTAATGGCATTTTATTCATTTGAGATAGCTCCAATTCCATATCGTTGTGCTAATTGTATGCACATTCATAGATTATTGGGGAAAATTCTACCACACATCTTAAATTCTAAAACGATAAACCGCTGACGAGTAAAGATTTGACGACACGATGACCTTAATAACGTCTTTGGTTAGAGCTGTGTACATAGTTTTTGAAAAACCACACACCCACTGCAATCACGATCAGCCAAGGCAGCAGTTTAAACACAACGCCCATCATACCTAAGACCAGCATGACCGCTAACGCGATTCCGGTTGCCGCTAGTACCGTCATAAACGTAATACCAGTAACGAGTAAAGTTGCGACGAAAATAAGAACAAAGATTAATTCAAACATAATGGTCTCCCTAATGAGTTCATGACCTATCTTTCCTACTTTCTAACATTGCAGCTTCCATACCAAGTTAGCTACAACCACAAACTCCTTATTTATCAAGCAAATAAAAAGCCACACATCTTCATGCGTGGCTTTTCGGAAACTCACAATGGTAAATTTAGCCTCTAATGGCGAATTTAGCCTTGTTATTTAAACCTTAAGCTTCTAACTTTTAATTCTTAGCTTTTGGCTTTTGCTTTAATCTTGAGGGTGTCTATACGTTTAGCTCTTTAGGGATCTTAGCCAATGCCGTCTGAATCACCTCAATGCCCGCGCCTTTCTTATGTGCATTCTCACTGATGTAACGACGCCATTGTCTTGCGCCCGGCATGCTTTGGAACAAACCAAGCATGTGACGAGAGATATGACCAAGGCTCGCTCCATTCGAAAGCTGACGCTCAATGTACGGGTACATCTCTTCAACCACTTGTGAACGCTTCTTGATTGGCGTGTCTAAACCAAAGATCTGCTGATCAACTTCAGCCAAGATAAACGGGCTATGGTATGCCTCACGACCGATCATCACACCATCAAGGTGCTGCAAGTGCTCTTTAGTCTGTTCTAATGTTGTGATACCACCATTTACCGCAATCACAAGATCTGAGAAGTCTTTCTTGATTTGGTACGCGCGATCGTAATCTAGCGGTGGGATCTCACGGTTCTCTTTCGGGCTAAGGCCACTCAACCACGCCTTACGAGCATGGATAGTAAATTGCTCACAACCGCCCTTTTCAGAAACAGTAGAAACAAACTTGGTCAGAAACTCGTAAGAGTCTTGGTCGTCGATACCAATACGTGTTTTCACCGTAATTGGAATATCCGTGACTTCTTTCATCGCTGACACACAATCTGCCACCAGCTCAGGCTCAGCCATTAGGCAAGCACCAAAGCGACCATTCTGAACTCGGTCTGAAGGACAACCTACGTTTAGGTTTACTTCATCGTAGCCACGCTCACCAGCAAGCTTGGCACAAGCCGCCAAATCAACCGGGTTTGAACCACCAAGTTGAAGTGCTAATGGGTGTTCTTGCTCGTTATACTCTAGAAAGTCGCCCTTACCATGTAAGATCGCACCAGTTGTGACCATTTCCGTGTACAGAAGCGTCTGCTGAGATAGCAAACGGTGAAAGTAACGACAGTGGCGGTCAGTCCAATCCAACATGGGTGCAACGGATAAGCGGTTAGCCGCGTATTTACTGGTATTGTCAGGTTTCATAAAGCGTTACTCAAAATCTATACACTGCATATATATACAGAAACTCGCTAGTTCTGCCGCAAGCTCACCCACTCACTACGCCTATAGTACGTATTGCTGGAGTGGAACGAAGGCATCTAGCATTAAAAAGAACACTTCAAAGCGGTGAATCACGCTTCACAGTGGACATTGTAGTCAAAAATAATTCGGCGATTATACACAGGGAATCGAAAACATTCAGGAACAAAGACGAACTTATTTTCCCGTACAACTCACGAAGTGTTAGTGCAGGTTTTCAGCGAGTGAGAAATGAGTTAGGTATTGAAGATTTGAGGTATCACGACCTACGAAGAGAGGGAGCTAGTCGTTTGTTTGAAAAGGGCTACTCGATTTAAGAAGTTGCCCAAGTAACAGGGCATAGAAACCTAAACATCCTTTAGCAAGTTTATACGCAACTCTTCCCACACAAATTGCATAGTAAATAGAAAAAGCGTCAAGATAAGAGTAACTTACTGCTCTAACTGACTATAGCCCAATAACCAAGCATAAAATCATGAAGTACAACCTAATAAGATTTGAAGTAAAGAACTACCGCTCACTACTAAATGTAGGCTTTGATATTTCAAACAGTGCACCTGTTATATTGTGTGGTGAGAACAATATTGGGAAAACTAATGTTCTAGAAGCATTTAACCTCTTTTTCAACCATATTAGCGATTCTAGCGTAACCCATTATCCACCAAACGATATTCCGCACCATATTACCTATGGAAGTGGTGGTGCCGGAAACTTCACTAACCTAGCTGCAACTTTCGATACTGAAAAAGGTAAATGTAAAGCTGAGGTTCGTTTTGATAAAAAAGGTCAGATTACATATAAAGTAACTTATGACAAAGGCGCTCCAATAACTTCTGAAGCTATATTTAAAAGTATTGTTGATACTTTTGACTACATTTTCATTCGTTCAAACAACATCAACATGCCTAAAATTGTGTCTCACCTGTTTTCCTCCGAAGGGTTGTTGAAGCTAGATAGCAAAAGAGGAAAACAATCCAAGCCACTGGAGACACTCAGAACATTTCAAGAAGAGGCTCAACACGCCCTTAACGATATTGAAAAAGAGCTCAATCTTGAAATGGAAAAAATCGTGAGTAACGACTTCTATGAAAGAGCTCCAAGAATCAAGATATCTTTCGCAGAATTCAATAAACTACGCGATGCTGTAGCCAATATGACAGAGATAACACTTGATGATGGAAATGATCTTCATATCGGTTCGAAAGGAAGCGGCGCCCAAAGGTTAGTACTCCTGTCACTAATGAAATACATTGGAAAAAACACAGACAAAAATGTTATTTGGGCACTAGATGAACCTGAAGTATTTTTGCAACCACGCCTTCAAAAGAAATTATTCAAATCTTTAAAACAACACTCTCAACAATCAAATGAGCAAACCATATTAACAACCCACTCTCAGCATTTTGTTGATTTGACTGATTTATCAAACACACATCTTTTCAAACTAACTTATGAAGACAAGATTTACGAACGAAAGAAACATCAGTCTTTTGTCAAAAAAGATACGAAGCCTGTAGTGTTTTCCTCGCCAACACATAAAGCAAAGAAAATCATGGAACACTTGGGGATCGAATCAGGTGATAGTTGGTCAATATTCCCCCACAACATATTAGTTGAAGGTGAAACCGACAAAAGATATTTAGAGTATCTCCTAGATTCAGGCCTAGATACTGGTGCTAACGTCATTAGTGCTGGAAGCGCAAACAAGATGGCAAGCTACTTAAGGTACTATGACCAATCATCTGAAGACCTGACTTTCACTCCAGTCTTTATTGTTGTTCTAGATTATGATGACGCAGGAAGGTTAGAACAGGCTGCAATATCAAAAGTTAAATATAAAAACATCAAAGTAGAAGCTATATTTTATCCACGTTCTGATGGTAAACAAGCGGAGAAAGCTAACAAAAAGCTAGCTTGGTGTGTTGAAGACTTTCTCCCATTAGAAATGCTATTCGATGGTATGAATAAAGTTCTTAAGCGTAAAGGCTATAAAACGATCACTCAGCAATATCAAAGAGACCGATTTAAAACCGCGTATCAACATCAACCAATCCTCGATTATTGCCAGACTATTTGTGCACACAGAAACTCTGAAAAGACTCCTCTGAGCATCAAAGACGACGGCCTAAAGATGTTTTTGTGCACTGAGATCTTAAAATGCTGCGATGACAAAAACTACAGTATGGACGATATTCATATACAGTTTTTACAGCAATTGGTCGAAGAGAACTAATCCATATCTCCTAACAGCCCTCCTAAAGAGGGCTTTTATCTTCCAACCTCGTCAAACGCTCATCCATCTTCTCCATCATTAGACGCAGCCACTTAACATCAGTTTTGAGTGTGATACCTAAACCCTTTTTAGCCGATGACAGGCCAATGTCGATTGAGAACTTTCGCCCAATAAGCATATTGTTGCACTTGATATTTTCAAACTCATTCACCAGATCTCTAATTCAGCTTGATTAATCAGTTATGCCTTGAGTCACACTGTCGTTTTGAGTTACCTTGTCTTATTCAAAGTCGTAGGTCACAATACGCTCTGTACCTGACTTTAATAAAATCAATGTCTCCTCAAACAAGGTTACCTAGCAATAGGGGCTGAATGGGGATGTTTGATTGAACGGTGAAAAATTTGGACCACACATTAATAGAGCAAGTTGAAGGGATATGCGTATCGCGAGGTGTTAGGCTAACACCCCAAAGAAAGCGAGTGTTTGAGCTTATCCTATCTAATAAAAAAGCCTCCAGTGCTTATGAATTATTAGAGCAATTGAAAGTCAGTGAACCGCAAGCCAAGCCTCCTACAGTTTATCGCGCTTTGGATTTTTTGTTAGAGCAAGGGTTCATTCACCGAGTTGAGTCAACGAATAGCTTTATATGCTGCTGCTCTTGCAATGCCAACACGCATTTTTCCCAATTACTGATCTGCGATAAATGTGGCACTGTGATAGAATTACAAGACGATGCGCTTGTCGCCCTACTCGCGAGTAACGCCGAGCAGCATGGATTCAAGTTGACCAACCATGTCATTGAATCACATGGCATTTGCCAAACTTGCTCCTCCGAAATGAAAGAATAAGATTATAGAAGAACATTATGCGCGCTGAATTTGTAAACCCGTTTTTAGCTTCTTTGATGAACGTACTAAAAACGATGGCATCTCTAGAATTAAAGCCTCAGAAACCAAGAGTGAAGAAAGATGAAATCGCTCGTGGTGATGTGTCCGGCCTAATTGGTATGGTTGGTACACAGTCTCGTGGCTCAATGTCGATCACCTTTGATGAAGGGCTTGCTCTAGAAATCATGGAAAACATGCTAGGTGAACGACCAAACGGTTTGAACGAAGAAGTGACCGACATGGTGGGTGAAATCACTAACATGGTAACCGGTGGCGCAAAGCGTATTCTTGCAGAAAGCGGCTTTGACTTCGATATGGCAACGCCAATCGTGGTTTCAGGTAAAGGCCATACTATTCGTCACAAGTGTGAAGGCGCAATCATCATCATGCCTTTCTCATCTCAGTGGGGTAATGCTTTCATCGAGATCTGTTTCGAATAGAGACAATCGAGTAAATAAAAAGCGAAAGGCTGACGTACATACGTCAGCCTTTTTTATTGCCGTAAAATCAACGGACATAAAAAACGCCAACCGAAAGGTTGGCGTTTACAGTTATTACTTGGTGTTACTTAAACAGTCTTAAGCTTTCAGCGCTTTAAATGCGTTGATTAGACCGTTAGTAGAGCTGTCGTGAGACGTTACTTGTGCATCGTCTGCAAGCTCTGGAAGAATTTGGTTTGCTAGTTGCTTACCAAGTTCTACGCCCCATTGGTCGAAGCTGAAGATGTTCCAGATAACGCCTTGAACGAAGATCTTGTGCTCGTACATCGCGATTAGGTTACCTAAAGAGCGAGGGTTGATTTGCTTAACAAGAATAGAGTTCGTTGGGCGGTTACCTTCAAATACTTTGAAAGGTACTAGCTCAGCAACTTCTTCAGCTGTTTTGCCAGCCGCTAGGAATTCAGCTTCTACTGTCTCTTTTGTCTTACCGAAAGCTAGCGCTTCAGTTTGAGCAAAGAAGTTAGACATTAGCTTCTGGTGGTGATCAGATGCTGGGTTGTGGCTGATAGCCGGAGCAATGAAGTCTGATGGGATCAGCTTAGTGCCTTGGTGAATCAGTTGGTAGAACGCGTGCTGACCGTTTGTACCAGGTTCACCCCAGATGATAGGGCCTGTTTGGTATTCTACTGGGTTACCTTCACGGTCAACGAATTTACCGTTAGATTCCATGTTACCTTGCTGGAAGTAAGCAGCAAAACGGTGCATGTATTGATCGTAAGGTAGAATTGCTTCTGACTCAGCGCCGTGGAAGTTGTTGTACCAAACACCAATTAACGCAAGGATCACTGGAATGTTGCTTTCAAATTCCGTTGAAGCAAAGTGGTTATCCATCTCATGTGCGCCATCGAGTAGCTCAGCGAAGTTATCGAAGCCGATAGATAGTGAGATAGAAAGACCGATCGCTGACCATAGTGAGTAACGACCGCCTACCCAATCCCAGAATTCGAACATGTTGTCAGTATCAATACCAAACTCAGCAACTGAAGCCGCGTTTGTTGATAGTGCTGCGAAGTGCTTAGCAACGTGTGCTGAATCGCCCGCTTCAGCCAAGAACCAATCACGCGCAGAGTGTGCGTTCGTCATTGTTTCTTGAGTGGTAAATGTCTTAGATGCCACTAGGAACAGTGTTGTTTCTGGGTTAAGAGGCTTAAGTGTCTCAACGATGTGAGTGCCGTCTACGTTAGAAACAAAGTGCATGTTTAGGCGAGTTTTGTATGGCGTAAGTGCTTCAGTTACCATGTATGGACCAAGGTCTGAACCGCCGATACCGATGTTGACTACATCAGTGATCTCTTTACCTGTGTAACCTTTCCACTCACCAGAAACGATACGGTGTGTGAACAGTTCCATTTTTGCTAATACTGCATTCACTGCTGGCATTACGTCTTTGCCATCAACCATTACTGGCTTGTCGCTACGGTTACGTAACGCAGTGTGAAGAACTGAACGACCTTCAGTCTTGTTGATTGCATCACCGCCGAACATTGCTTCGATTGCAGACTTAACTTCAGTCTCGTTCGCAAGAGCGAATAGGTGCTGCATAGTTTCAGCGTCGATAAGGTTCTTAGAGTAATCCACTAAGATGTCTGAACCGAAACGAGTAGAAAAGCTCTCGAAACGCTTTGCATCTTGAGCAAATAGCTCTTTCATATCCATATCTTGAGCAGACTCAAAATGTGCAGTTAGAGCTTTCCACGCTTGTGTTTGCGTTGGGTTGATATTTTTCAACATGGTATCTATCCCGATGTTACTGTAGGTTTTATTCTAGACGTCACCAAAGTGATGAATAGAACCCCCGATTAGGCGAAAGTTTATATTTTTCTATGATGACCAAATCGCATCACCACTGAAAGATTCTTTGTAATTTTTTTTCACGACGTATTATGCCGCATATGAAGAGCGGTACCTTGAGATAAATCAGAATTAGATTTCCTGATAGCAGAATCGGTACTGACTCTAGCGCTCACATCATTAAATGTGAGCGAAAGCTGATAAATTCAAGTTCAAAAGATAGCGTTAAACCACTTTTTTTCCAAATACATTATAGAGGATGGCGTATGTGGATTCAGAAGACGATACACCTACACGCACAAAAACGTGGATTTCATCTCATCACTGATGAAATTGAACAACAGATATCCGATATCCATTCACTGTCTGTTGGTTTATTACATCTATTCATTCAGCATACTTCTGCTAGCCTTACGCTAAATGAGAACGCAGACCCGACCGTCCGCACCGATATGGAATCACACTTTAATAAGTTTGTGCCCGAACGAGCCCCCTACTACAAGCACACCTACGAAGGTGATGATGATATGCCCGCTCACATTAAAGCATCGACACTTGGCACCAGTGTGACAATTCCGATTACCAATGGTCGTCTAGCATTAGGGACATGGCAGGGCATTTACTTAGGTGAACACCGAGATTGTGGCGGAAGTCGTACCGTTATTGCGACCATACAAGGTGAGTAACGTTAAGTCATCAACAGTGAAACACCGCTTAACAAACATAATGGTAGAAAACAAAAAGGGTGACACAGTTATGTGTCACCCTTTAAAAATATAAGAGAGTCAAGTTGGTAAAACCAGAATTAGAAAGGCTGGTTTATCATAACCCTAAAGGTCCCTTCATCACCGCCTCGCGCTAATTCAGCACGTACAACAATGCCTTCAACCTGGAAACGAACTGCGCCGCCTAGGCTCCATTTCATGTCTGTGTGCAGTGTTTTGATATCGTACTCATCAGCAACACGCCCGACTTCAGCAAACGCCACCCACTGCCACCAAGGCAAATCGTAGTAGTTAATCAGTGGGATATCGCCCAGTGGTTGCCAATCAGGAAGCACTCGATATTCCGCAGAGTAGTGAATAGCAGAACGACCGTGGTAACGGCCTCCGGTATAACCTCTTAAGCGATATAAGCCACCGAGTCGAGCTTGCTCTGTTTCCGGTGGACGAGCACAATCTTGCCCTGAACAGTTGCCCCACGTAGGTGTGTCAGCGGTATAGACATCAAATGCCACGACTTGTTGGTCGAACAAGTTCCCCAAAGGCCCCAATGCAAAATACTGACTGTTTTGGAATGTCCACTTCAGCCATAAGTCATCGTTAGACCAACTTTCAGCGCCGGTAGTAAACTCAAGATTGGTATGAGACCCCTTGGTTGGGTTGCGTGTGCTATCACGGTTATCCCAATCAAACGCCAAACTAAAACCTGTCGCTTGTTCGCTATTGTTTAAGCCTTCTAGCTCACGAGCCGTATAGAAAGGCGTAAAGACAATCGAACTGACACCTGACTCTAATGGGGAAGCAAAGCTCACATCTTTGATGGGTTGGAAAGCCCCTAACAAGCCATGCTCTGCAACATTGCCCCAAGGCAGCAGATACTTAAACTCAACCTGATAGTTTTCTTCTAAGCCGTCGGCAATGGTTTTATCATCAATGGATGAATCATTATCGCCTTGAGAGCCAATGTAATACGGGTTTTCGTTAAAGCGAGCTTGGTACATCTGAGTACTGAACAATACGTTCTCAGACAGTGCGAAGTTAAAGGCTGATAAGAAACCGACGTAGCTGTCTTTATCTGAATAAAGCGCCATGCCAAACAGAGCGGCTTGAGGTTGCCAAACACCCTTTGCGACACCAGCAACCCCAAAGGTATTACCCATGGTTTCAGTACTAAAATAGAAAGGAACAAAGGCTGAATCTTTTTCTTCACTCACAGCGGGAGAAGACAAGCTGACACCAAGTAATGCCATTGCAGACATTAACCAGTATCGAGTCGTTCGTATGAACATCATTTACTTATAGGATCCATAGTTACTTCACATTTAGTTACTTCGCATTAGCTACTTCACGTACTCCATCGCAACACGCGAAGTCAGCTTAGTGACCAGCTCGTAAGCGATAGTGCCGATATGTTCTGCGACTTCTTCTGAAGGTAAATCTTTACCCCATAATGTTGCTTCATCACCGACTTTATCTGCCGCATCAGGGCCAAGGTCAACCGTTAGCATGTCCATTGATACACGTCCTGCGATCGGTACTTTTCGGCCGTTAACGAATACTGGAGTGCCGTTAGGAGCAGTGCGAGGATAACCATCACCATAACCTATCGCGATCACACCAACCTTGGTATCTCGCTCACTGGTCCAGTTACCGCCATAACCCACACTTTCACCCGCTTTAACATCACGAACGGCTATCAGGTGCGAGGTCAAGGTCATTACAGGATAAAAGCCAAGATCTTGCGCTGATTTATCAGCAAAAGGAGAAACACCGTAAGAGATAATTCCCGGGCGAACCCAATCAAGATGGCTGTCTGGCCAAGCTAATAGACCCGCAGAAGCAGCAAGTGAACGCTCACCTTCACAACCGTCGGTGAGCGATAAGAAAAGCTCGGTCTGTTCAACGGTGGTTGCTCTATCAAGTTCATCAGCACAACCGAAGTGGCTCATGTAGCGCAGAGGTTTAGCGACATTCGCACATTGATGTAAGCGCTCAACAAAGTTTTGGTATTGCTCAGGACGAGCACCTAGGCGATGCATACCACTGTCGACTTTTAGCCAAACCACAACAGGTGTTTCCAACTCTGCATTCTCTAGCGCGCTTAATTGCTCTTCGCAATGCACGACTGTTTGGATGTTATTGGTCACCAAGATTGGCAAATCACCCGAAGAATAAAACCCTTCTAGCAACAAAATAGGTTTAACAATGCCACCAGCACGAAGCTGTAATGCTTCTTCAATACGCGCCACACCAAAAGCATCAGAGCTTTTTGAATGCTTGGCAATATGCAGTAAGCCATGTCCGTAGCCATTGGCTTTCACAACAGACATTACCTTGCAATGAGGAGCTTTCGACTTTATCTGGTTCAGGTTATGTTCAAGCGCGTTTAAGTCAATACTCGCCGTCGCTGCTTTCATGTAAGTCATTAGTGATTACTCATCATCAAATGCAGGACCTGCATAGTTATCAAATCGGGAGTGTTGACCTTGGAATGTAAGACGAACCGAACCGATCGGACCGTTACGTTGCTTACCAAGGATGATCTCAGCGATGCCTTTCAATGAACTATCGGGGTTATAAACCTCATCACGATAGATGAACATGATTAAGTCGGCATCTTGCTCGATCGAACCTGATTCACGCAAATCCGAGTTTACTGGGCGCTTATCAGCACGTTGCTCTAGGGAACGGTTAAGCTGAGAAAGTGCCACAACTGGTACGTTGAGCTCTTTTGCTAGCGCTTTCAATGAACGAGAAATCTCGGCGATCTCTAGAGTACGGTTATCAGATAACGAAGGTACACGCATTAATTGAAGGTAATCTATCATGATCATAGAGATACCATCATGCTCACGAGCAATTCGTCGAGCTCGAGAACGTACTTCTGTTGGCGTTAGACCCGAGCTGTCATCGATATACATATTCTTCTTATCCATCAGAATACCCATACTCGACGAGATACGAGCCCAATCTTCATCGTCTAACTGACCGGTACGAATCTTGGTTTGGTCTACGCGAGAAAGTGATGCAAGCATACGCATCATCAGCTGTTCAGCTGGCATCTCTAGCGAGAAGATTAACACTGGCTTGTCTTGCTTCATTGCTGCGTTTTCACATAGGTTCATCGCAAACGTGGTTTTACCCATCGATGGACGCGCAGCAACAATGATTAAGTCAGAACCCTGAAGGCCTGCCGTTTTCTTATTGAGGTCGTTGAAACCCGTATCGACACCTGTCACACCATCTTGTGGCGATTTATATAAGATTTCGATACGTTCTAGCGTCTTCTCTAGAATGCTATCAACGTTTTGTGGACCTTCATTTTCACTTGCTCGGCCTTCGGCAATCGCGAAAACTTTACTCTCAGCAAGATCAACAAGTTCTTCCGATGTACGACCTTGAGGGTCATAACCAGAATCCGCAATTTCATTTGCTACACCAATCAGGCTACGCACCAATGCACGTTGTGCCACGATATCTGCATAGGCATTGATGTTTGCCGCACTTGGTGTATTTTTCGCTAGGTCAGCAAGGTAAGCAAAGCCACCCACTTCTTCAAGTTGCTCACGCAGCTCTAAATGTTCAGAGAGTGTAATAAGATCCAGAGGAGAGCTTTCTTCAAGGATATCCTTTACCGCTTCAAAGATCAGACGGTGAGGACGGCTATAAAAGTCTTTGGCCACAACCTTTTCGGCCACCGTATCCCAGCGTTCGTTATCCAATAACAAACCGCCAATAACAGATTGCTCAGCTTCTAATGAATGTGGCGGGACCTTGATGGCGTCCACCTGATCGTTGGCTGATTTCTGACTTTTGGTATCCACTATGACTACACTCAATAACTAATAATGATCGTTCATTATACCCAAGAACATCCGTTTGTAATCCGATCCTATGAGTTTGTTTTATTCTTCAGCAAGAATTTACCTATTGCTGACGGAATTAACCAAAGGTAGCATTACGATCCTTCCATTCATTCACTGTATAACTGAGGTATGCGTGTCCAAATTATTGGCTCTGAGCACTGGTCTTCTAAGCATCGGTCTCCTGAGCACTCCGTCGGCCTTAGCGGATGATGCTAAAGCCTCTGTTGATGCAATCCTCGACTCGATAGTGGTACCAGAACCTGCTGCTGAGCCGATCGTCGTTGCACCGACACCTGAAAAAGATATGGATATCGCACCGAGTGATTCGAGTGACACAGAACTGCCGAACCCACTGAATACTGAAGTCGAATTTGGATATCAGTCGCATACTGGTAATTCTGATTCTCGATCGCTGAATGCACGCCTGAACGGTGAGTACACGGCTGGCCGTCATAGAACCAGTGGCGAATGGAAATATTACAATCTCTACAAAGATGGCGAAGAAGATAAAAGGCAATCGACATATTCTGCTCAGAGTGACTACAAGTTAAGTCCGAAAACCTACCTCTATGGCAGCTTTAAAGGGGTCGATTCACGATACAGTGCTTATTTTAAGGACTACACCGTTTCTAGCGGTTTAGGTTATCAGTTTTCGAATACAGAAGAGTTTGTGCTGGAGGTCGAAGTGGGGCCGGGTTTTCGTTACCAAGAACCGAACCTTGATGAAATAGACGATGATGACATCATCTTCCCTGAGATCGTTGAAGAAGCGATTTTCCGTGGCAATGTAAATACATCATGGCAGGTATTGAAAAATTTGAAGCTCAAAGCCGATGTAACGTTGGTGTCTGGCCACAGCAACCTAAAATTTGATACTGAATTAGAAGCCATCAACGATATTACCGACAATATCGCACTGAAGATTGCTCACTCTCGACAGTACCACGACAAGGTACCTGAAGGGTTGAACAAAGAAGATTCCGTACTGTCTGTAAATCTACTTTTTCAATTCTAAATTTGAGAGCGGGTAGAACGATGTATCGATAAAGAACACCCTCGTTTTTTACTATGTAAGCCCCTCCTCTCTAGTGCTTTCTACTCCTGCAATAGTCGCTGTTCCAAAAAGCTTAAAACTCATATTGCAGACATAAAAAAACACCAGCCGAAGCTGGTGTTTAAAACTTTCAAAAGAAAGAATTCGTCTTGGTACTGAAATTACTCAGCTGCAACGATAGCGATTTTCGCAGTAGCAAAAACTTCAGAGTGAAGTTGGATGCTTACTTCGAATTCGCCGATGTTACGTAGAGCGCCTTCAGGTAGGCGTACTTCGCTCTTAGCTACTGCAACACCTGCCGCTGTAATAGCGTCAGCGATGTCACGAGTACCGATAGAACCGAATAGTTTACCTTCGTCACCAGCTTTAGAAGCGATTGTAACGCCTTCTAGAGTGTTAACGCTCTCAGCGCGAGCTTCTGAAGCAGCTAGTTGCTCAGCAACTTTAGCTTCTAGTTCTGCACGACGAGTTTCGAACATAGCAACGTTGTCTTTAGTTGCCATAACTGCTTTACCCTGTGGGATAAGGAAGTTACGAGCGTAACCAGATTTAACGTTTACTTGGTCGCCAAGGCCACCTAGGTTACCGATCTTATCAAGTAGAATAACTTGCATTATCTTAGTCCTCTTAAACTATTATTAACTATTACCGATTACTGATGCTTGTCAGTGTACGGTAGTAGTGCTAGGTAACGAGAACGCTTGATAGCGCGAGCTAGCTGACGTTGGTATTTAGCACTTGTACCAGTGATACGGCTAGGTACAATTTTACCAGCTTCAGTGATGTAGTTTTTTAGAGTTGCTACGTCTTTGTAGTCAATCTCTTGTACGCCTTCTGCAGTAAAACGGCAGAATTTACGACGACGGAAGAAACGAGCCATGGGCTATCTCCTGATCTAAATTTAATAATGCGGTACTCACACGAACTTATAAATAAGTCTAAGCAAATGCTTGTAGTGAGAATACCTAAACGAGTTGAATAAAATTTAATGACCTAAAAGGCCAAAAAAGAATTACTCAGCAGCAGCTTCTGGCTTAGCTTCTTCTTCACGACGTGGTGCACGTTCTTCACGGTCATCACGACGAGGAGCACGCTCTGCACGCTCTTCTTTTTGCTTAAGCATGATAGATTGCTCAGTCACAGCGCCTTTAGTGCGCATGATCATGTTACGTAGAACTGCATCGTTAAAACGGAAAGCAGTTTCTAGCTCGTCCATCACTTCTTGGCCAGCTTCAACGTTCATAAGAACGTAGTGAGCTTTGTGAAGTTTGTTGATTGGGTAAGCCATTTGACGGCGGCCCCAGTCTTCTAGACGGTGGATAGTACCACCAGCTTCAGTGATTGAACCAGTGTAACGCTCGATCATGCCAGCAACTTGCTCGCTTTGATCAGGGTGAACCATGAATACGATTTCATAATGACGCATTTGGTTGCTCCTTACGGATTATTAGCTTCCACGAAAGGCTCGGTCGTCCAAGGGAAGCAAGGAACTAAAGAAAAATGACCGAGTTTTAAGGACGGCAAATATTATAGAAAGAACCCGGTATTGGCAAGCGGTATTTGGCTAATAATGAAACAGTTTTTCTTTCGCCATCTAGCCATCTGTGATTCTGTCAATTTGTCACTCTAGGCCCTAAAAAGAAACGCCCACCAGCAAGTGGTGAGCGTTAATAAATTCATAGACTTAAAGTCGCTTTGTCTTTTTACTCAGCTTAACGCTATTGAGCTAAACGCTGACGTACCGCTTCGAACAGACAGATGCCCGATGCTACTGAAACGTTCAGGCTCGACACGCTACCAGCCATTGGGATCTTAATCAGATCATCACAGGTTTCACGCGTTAGACGACGCATACCGTCACCTTCAGCACCCATAACCACAGCAAGAGGGCCTGTTAACTTCGCTTGGTAGATATCATGCGTTGCTTCACCTGCGGTACCCACAAACCATACACCCTGCTCTTGCAGAGCACGCATTGTACGAGCGAGATTGGTTACACGTACTAGAGGAACGGTTTCAGCCGCACCACACGCTACCTTGCTTACCGTTGCCGTTAGCGGCGAAGAGCGGTCTTTCGGTACGATAACAGCAGCAACACCGGCGGCATCCGCATTACGCAGACAAGCACCTAGGTTGTGAGGGTCTGTTACACCGTCTAGAACCAACAGCAGAGGCTGTTCGTGCTGCGCTAGGATATCGTCTAGGTGAGTTTCATTAAGCTGCTTAGCAGGCTTCACCTTAGCAATAAGACCTTGGTGATTTGCACCCTGTGCTTTTTCATCAAGCGGCTTACGGCCCATTTGTTGAATCGACACACCAAATTGCTGCAGTTGATTCAGTAATGGAAGAAGACGATCGTCTTGACGACCTTTAAGCACGTACGCTTCAATAAAGCGCGCTGGATCTTTTTCTAGTACGGCTTTCACCGCGTGAATACCGTAAATAAATTCGTTACTCATTGTCTCTGGTTACTCTTATTGCTCAGAGATGAATGTCATCAAACCCGATGCACCCATCTCTGTATTGTTTATTTCGAGAGCATGCATCTTCCGCCTGATACTCTCGCATTTAAATTCGTTAGACGTTTAAGCGCTACTCGTCACTGTAGTGACTATAACTTAAGACTTATCAGCCTTTGGCTTACGGCTTGCTGCGCGCTTTTTCTTCGCACGAGCTTTAGCAGCACCTGTTTTATTCGCTGGCTTTTTCTTCTTAGCTGAGCTTTCGCTACTTCCATCAGGTCGCTTAGTCGGTTCAACTAAAGGCGTTGCAGGTACGCCCGGCTTATTGCTCTTCACCGCTGAACGCTTCTTGCTTTTCGCCTTTTTCATCGCTTCAGCTGCACGCTTCTTGGCTGTTTTACCTTTACCACGCGGCTGACGATCGGTGTCTTCTAAATCAAAGTCGATTTGACGAGTTTCTAAGTTAACCGCCGAAACTTTCACTTTAACCGAATCACCCAAGCGGTAGATATTACCTGAGCTTTCACCCACTAGACGCTGACCAACAGCATCAAATTGGTAGTAGTCATTCGCTAGCGCAGAAATATGTACCAGACCATCGATGTGCAGTTCCGTTAGACGCACAAAGAAACCGAAGCCAGTCACGTTGGCAATCACGCCATCCATCACTTCGCCAACATGGTCTTGCATGTATTCACATTTCAGCCAGTCGTTCACTTCACGTGTAGCATCATCAGCACGACGCTCAGTCATTGAACACTGTTCGCCGTAGAAGTCCATATCATCGAAAGTGTAGTGGTAACCACCGGTTGGCGTCCAACGCTCGCTGTTACGACCTTCTTCTTTCGCAATAAGGTACTTAATCGCACGGTGCAATAGCAAATCTGGGTAACGACGAATTGGCGAGGTAAAGTGAGCATAGCGTTTAAGAGCTAGACCAAAGTGACCCGCGTTGTCCGCGTTGTATACCGCTTGTTTCATTGAGCGCAACAGCATAGTTTGGATTAACTCACGGTCTTCACGTTCGTTAATCTGCTGCATCAGTTGTGCATAGTCTACCGGAGATGGCGACAGGCCACCCTCCAGCGTTAAACCTAGTTCACTTAAGAAGCTCTTGAAGCCCATTAAGCGCTCTTCACCCGGAGTATCGTGAACACGGTATAGAGCAGGCTCTTTCGCTTTTTCTACGTAAGAGGCCGATGCGATATTCGCAAGAATCATACATTCTTCGATGATCTTGTGTGCATCGTTACGGATTACTGGCTCAATACGGTCGATCTTACGATCCGCATTGAAGATAAACTTAGTTTCTACCGTTTCAAATTCAATCGCACCACGTTCGTCACGCGTTTTCTTAAGCACCTTATACATCTTATGAAGCTCTTCAAGATGTGGTACTTCTGGTTCGTAACGTTCACGTAACTCTTCATTGCCATCTAAGATCGCGCCTACTTTGTTGTAAGTAAGACGAGCATGAGAATTCATGACTGCTTCATAGTGCTTGTAGCCTGACAGTTTACCTTTGTCTGAGATAGTCATCTCACACACCATACACAAACGGTCGACTTGAGGGTTCAATGAACACAAACCATTTGAAAGTACTTCTGGCAGCATTGGGACAACTTGTGACGGGAAGTATACCGAGTTACCACGGTTAATCGCTTCTTTGTCTAGCGCTGTCTCTGGGCGAACGTAGTAACTTACGTCAGCAATCGCTACCCACAGGCGCCAGCCGCCGCCTTTCTTCGCTTCACAGTAAACCGCATCATCGAAGTCACGCGCATCTTCGCCATCAATCGTAACCAATGGGAGTTTGCGTAGATCAACACGTCCTTCTTTTGCTTCTTCAGGAACATGCTCTCCGAGGTTTACGATTTGCTTATCTACCGCTTCAGGCCACTCTTGTGGGATCTGGTGAGTACGAATCGCGATCTGCGTTTCCATACCCGGAGCCATATTCTCACCAAGAACTTCGGTCACTTTACCCATCATGTTACGAGAACGACCACCACGGTCCGTAATTTCAATCACAACCACATTCCCCATTCGAGCACCGCCTTTATGCTCAGTTGGGATCTGGATGTCGTGACTAATACGCGAATCATCAGCAACCACATAAGAATGGCCGTACTCTAGGAAGAAGCGGCCAACAAGTGGCGTTTTACGCTCTTCAAGCACACGAACCAAACGGCCTTCACGACGGCCACGCTTACTGTTGTCAGTCGGCTGAACCAATACGTAATCACCGTGCATGATGGTTTTCATCTGATGATGCGGCAGCACGATATCATTGTCTTTACCCACACTGCCGTCTGGGCGTACCCAACCATGACCATCTTTATGACCAATCACAAAGCCTTTAATCAATTCCATCTTCTCAGGCAATGCGTAACACTGACGACGGGTAAAGATAAGCTGTCCATCACGTTCCATTGCACGTAAACGACGACGCAGCCCTTCATATTGTTCCTCTCCAGCCAAACCCAAAGCTTCGAATAGATCGTTGCGGTTCATAGGAATATTCGCGTCTGTTAGAAACGAAATAATGAACTCACGGCTTGGTACTGGGTTTTCGTAATTTTTCGACTCTCGGTCGGCAAAAGGATCAACAGTGGTTGTCGCTGTCGTGTTTTCTGACATTGGTGTGTTTTTTGACATAGGCGGGCCTGCTTAAGCAAGGAAGGTATATTACCCCTAGTATATCTGATGCTAGAGGTAAGCTACAGATATGCTTTGGAAAAGCCTAAAATAACCTAAGATTGATACATATCTTCACTTTGTGAAACATCACTTCATAGACGCGGACTATCATCAAAATTTCAAGCAAACGATAAAACAAACGTTTGCGCCATGAATGAAATACACTATTATCCACACACTTTAACAACACCTGTTCTGAGTATTGATATGAAACTAAAACGCACCCTATTGGCTTCAGCGATGGCAAGCCTAGCTCTATTTCCATTTGCTAGTTCAGCAATGGAAAAAGCTGACCTGATGATAACCGATGCCATGGTTCTAACCATGGACCAAGAAAAAACGGTTTACGAGAGCGGCACTGTTGTGGTCAAAGACAACAAAATCATTGCGGTTGGCGATGCTTCACTAGAGAAGCAGTACCAAGCTAAACAAGTGCTAGACGTTGATGGCGATATCGTAATGCCAGGTCTCATCAATACTCATACTCATGTATCCATGACGGTTTTCCGTTCGTTGGCCGATGATGTGCCTGATCGCTTGCACCGCTACATCTTCCCACTTGAAGCTAAGTTAGTATCTCGCGATATGGTTCGTATAGGCGCTAACCTTGGTAACGTTGAAATGGTAAAAGGTGGCGTAACTACTTACGCTGATATGTACTACTTTGAAGACGAAGTCGCTAAAACTGTTGATAGAATTGGTATGCGCGCAGTATTAGGCGAAACAGTAATCAAATTCCCAGTGGCTGATGCAGCAAACGCAGAAGAAGGTATTAAATACGCTTTAAACTTTATTGAAGAATATAAAGATCACCCGCGTATTACGCCTGCATTTGCTCCTCACGCCCCTTACACAAACACAACCGAAGTCCTTCAAAAAGTAGCAAAGCTTTCTCTAGAACTTGATGTTCCAGTAATGATTCACTTAGCTGAATCTCATCGTGAAGAAGAAAAAATTGCAAAACGAGCTGAAGGTTTATCTCCAGTTCAATACATGGACAGCATTGGTGCACTAAACAAAAACTTAGTTGGCGCACACATGATCCTAGTAGACGATCATGATATCGAGCTAGTGAAAAAATCAGATATGGGCGTGGCCCATAACATGAGTGCCAACATCAAGTCAGCAAAAGGCGTATCACCTGCGCTTAAGATGTATGACGAAAATGTACGTATCGGTTTAGGTACTGATGGCCCAATGTCTGGTAACACATTGAGCACCATTGATGAGTTCAACCAAGTCGCTAAGGTTCACAAATTGGTGAATAAAGATCGTGCTGCAATGCCGCCGATCAAAGTGATCGACATGGCAACAATGGGCGCAGCAAAAGCACTACACATGGAAGATAAGATCGGCTCTCTTGAAGCAGGCAAACTAGCCGACATCATAGTGATCGACACCAAGGCTCCAAACATGGTTCCTGTGTACAACCCATACTCTGCATTAGTTTACTCAGCTAACTCGGGTAACGTTCGTCACACCATCGTTGATGGCAAGATCATCATGCAAGATCGCGACATGCTAACCGTCGATGAAGATCAAATTCGCCAAGAAGCACTCGATTTCACCAAAGTCGTTCGTAAGACGGTAATTGAATCTGGTGAAGTTGTTCAGTAACGTCATCGAATGAAATAAACGGTTTTCCGTTCAGATCAAAAAAGGCCTCATAGGTA
>NZ_JBFRLX010000097.1:0-36167 GCF_041470165.1 Vibrio sp. 10N.286.46.A8 | reverse complement strand
CCACAAAGGCCATGACCACGCTGAACACGATCATGACGACCACAAAGGCCATGATCACGCAGAATACGACCATGATGACCACAAAGGCCATGATCACGCAGAACACGATCATGATGACCATGAAGGCCATGCCCATTCAGAAGGGGGGCACGGTGAGTTCACTGTCGAGTACCATTACCAATGTTCAGATATTGCGAAGCTAGATACTGTGAGCACTCAATGGTTCTCTAAGTTCAGCAACACAAAATCAATGACGGTAAACCTTCTAACTGACAGCGCTCAAATTCAAGAAGTGCTTAACGCAGATCGTATTAGTTTTCGATTCTAATCCGTATTAGATTGAATTAAACGTAGATACGCAGCCAAGTAAGTAGTCACTTACTTGGTTGTGCAAATCGGTGTGTCCTGGGAATTTATTTTTCTAATAGCTGTCCAGTAAATACACCGCTTTAATCATTGGAGCTAATATGTCTTTTGACAGTTCATCACTTGTGGTCAAACTCGAAAATATCAGCTTTCGTTGGAAGCCTGAATTACCCCCAACGCTAGAGATCCCCTCACTGCATATCCAAGCCCAAGAGCACCTTTTCATCAAAGGGCCTAGTGGTTGTGGAAAGTCAACATTGCTAGGGTTACTGACCGGAATCAACCAAGCTGAACAAGGCGAAGTATCTATCCTTGGCCAAGATCTCACACAGCTAACACCTCGCCAGAGAGACAAATTCAGAGCCGATCATATTGGTTATATATTCCAACAATTTAACCTGCTTCCTTACTTGTCAGTGATCGACAACGTGACGCTTCCTTGTCAGTTTTCTAAGATTCGTAAGCAGCAAGTCGCTGAAAGTCAGAATAGCCTGCAAGCAACCGCTCAAGAGTTGTTGCTCAGATTAAAGCTACCTCGAGCTCTAATGGACAAGCCAGTTACCGAGTTGAGTATTGGTCAACAACAACGTGTTGCTGCCGCTCGTGCTTTGATCGGCCAACCCAAAATCATTATTGCCGACGAACCGACATCGGCTCTGGATCATGACAACCGAGAAGCCTTTATCGAACTGTTGCTAGAACAAGCGAATCAGGCGGGTTCTACCCTGATCTTTGTTAGTCACGATCCAACATTAGAAAAACTGTTCACTCGAACCATAGATTTAAAAACCGTTAACCAAGCTAAGGTTGTCGTATGAAAGTAATTACTCACTTAGCCTTAAAAAGCGTACTCAACCGTAAAGCCACAGCCATTCTGACTATTCTCACCGTGGCGGTGTCAGTCATTCTATTACTCGGTGTGGAACGTGTAAGAACCGAAGCTAAGAGCAGCTTTGCGAATACGATTTCAGGTACTGACCTTATCGTCGGTGGCCGCTCAGGTCAGGTAAACCTGCTGCTTTATTCCGTATTTAGAATCGGTAATGCGACCAACAACATCGACTGGAAAAGCTATGAAGAATTTAGCCAGCACAACGCTGTAAAGTGGGCGATCCCAATCTCATTGGGTGATTCACATAAAGGCTTCCGCGTAATGGGCACGAACCATAGCTACTTCGAGAATTATCGCTATGGAAGTAAGCAACCACTTACTTTTCAGCAAGGCAAAGAATTCAATCAGCTATTTGATGTCGTGATTGGTGCCGATGTCGCGAAGAAGTTAGATTACAAGATTGGTGATCACATCATTCTGGCGCACGGTATCAGTGATGTCGCCTTCAGTCGCCACGACAACCTGCCCTTCACCATTGTCGGAATACTCGCGCCAACCGGCACACCAGTAGATAAAACGGTGCATGTTTCGTTAGAGGCCATTGAAGCGATTCACGTTGGTTGGGAATCGGGGGCCAACCTAGGCCACACACCGAATGCTGAAGCGCTAAAGCAACGTGACTTCCAACCAAAGCAGATTACCGCGATGATGGTTGGCCTTAAATCGAAGATCCAAACCTTTGCACTGCAACGAGAAATCAATAACTACCGCCAAGAACCTTTGAGCGCCATTATGCCAGGTATTGCGCTTCACGAATTGTGGGGAATGATGGCCGTAGCAGAGCAAGCACTACTGATTGTTTCAGGGTTTGTTGTAATCGCGGGACTGTTAGGGATGCTGAGTAGTCTACTCACTAGCTTGCAAGAAAGACGTCGAGAGATGGCCATTCTGCGCGCGATGGGAGCAAGGCCTCGTCATGTGTTCGGTTTACTGATCAGTGAAGCAAGTGCCCTAACCTTCCTCGGTATCACATTGGGTGTTGCCGTGTTGTTTGCGCTAATCGCAGTAGTTGCTCCTATTGTGCAACAAAGTTATGGTATCAACATATCGATATCCGCAATCACACCTCATGAGTGGAAACTGCTTATGTTGGTGCAAGTTGCCGGAATCATTATTGGCTTTATTCCCGCTTTCAGAGCTTACCGTCAGTCATTGTCTGATGGCATGACTATTCGAATCTAAAATAGGAACCTATGATGCAACGCAAATTCCTACTGATACTTGGGTTACTTATGTTCCCATTTATCAGCACAGCTCACGCTGAAACCACTCAGACTGACGAATCGGTATTAACACTCGATTGGATTGACTTGATTCCAGAGTCAGAGCGAGCACAACTCGACTCATTTGGCATGCCGATGGTTAACCACGACAGTATGGACAAACCTCAACAATCGACACTTGGCGCTGTTCGCCCAGAGCTGAATGGCAGCACAGTCAAGATTCCTGGCTTTGTGATTCCATTGGAAGGCGATGAGAACATGATCACTGAGTTTCTGTTAGTACCGTACTTTGGCGCATGTATCCACGTACCGCCACCGCCGCCGAACCAAATCATCTACGTGAAGTTCCCTAAAGGTGCACCAATACAGCAGCTATGGGATGTGATTTATTTAGTAGGTACACTAAAAACCGAGTCAATAAGCCACGACTTAGCTCAAACCGGTTATCTTATTGAAGGTACTGCGATTGAAGAATATGACGACATGTAGTCATTAGAAGGGTGGCTCAAGGATGAGCTGCCGTCACTGAACGAGTGAGATCATTCAATAACAGTTTAATAACGATGATTTTATTCTAAATTATGCGATGTAATTAGATAAGTACGCTAGAACAGCGACATAAGTAGCGAGTAATAACCCTATACTAAGCTGTTTCTTCAGCTTGTTATCATTGACTTGATTCATAACTCCTCCTTGAGAATTACAACAAATTTAACATTTTATTATCATTAGCAAAAGTAAAATTTTGTTGAAACCTTCAACTCTGCACGCAAAATCTAGCCACCAATAAGATAAAGAGTTACATTTTAGACAGTTAAGTCGTTTCCTTAGGGTACTCTTATGTCAGAAACCAAACAGCCAGTGATCATTGAGCATGCTAGCGATACACAGCACAAGCATGAGAAAAAGCCTCATATTGCCGACAGTGCAAGCAAAATGCGGCACATCGCACAAAGCTTCGGCCTAGATTCCTTAATTAGTCATAGTGCAAAGCCAAACGATAAAGCTGAGAGTACGCTTATCGAACGGGCACTATTACGAGAGAAAAAACGTAGAGAACTTCGCCAAAAGAACCTAGAACAGATTCTAAAGTTGGCACACTCTTCATGTAAAGATGAAGCGGCTGGAGACCCTGATCAGGACTGGCTATACCGTTTCTTCGATATGGCACAAGAGATCCACAATACATCGATGCAGAGGCTATGGGCTCAAGTACTGAAACGAGAAGTCACCAACCCAGGCTCGACTTCGATGAAAGCGCTGCAGATCTTAAAAGACATGACACCAAAAGAAGCGCTCACCCTGCAAAGAGCAGCGTCACTTGGTTGTAGCTTTGGTAGTGATAACAGCAGAAAACTGTTACTCGGCTTTAAATCCCATGCTGGAATCTTCAGCTTTGGTAAAAGGGACACCACCAACACCATCAATCTTGGTGGACACAACCTTCCCTATTCTAGCTTGCTCCACTTGATTGAACTCGGGATTATTCTGGGCACAGAACTAGAATCTGGAGAGATTGATTTCGATCCAGCTCTGCACTTAACTTATCAAGGTAAGGGCATGTCACTGGCACCATTATCAAAAGGGGTGAAGCTGATTTACTACCGATTCAGTCCAACAGGCAATGAGCTGTGCAACTTACTTGGCAACAAGCCTAACACGCAGTATTACGACCAACTGATTGCGCTATTGAGCCAAAAGTTTACGGTTCAAACAGAAGTTAAAAGCAGTGTGAACTACACCGTCTAGACAATCGATACTGTAAAAAATAGACGGTGTACGCTGTGAAGAGTATTGATAAGAGTGAAGAGAATCTAGAGGATAGGGTTCTTGTCTCGGAAAACCAAGGCTGCACTATTTATCCGTAGTGAATTAAGCAGATAAACAGGAGAGTAGCCTTAGTCATACCAGCGATCTCAATTGGATAAAATATTACGCTTCTCTAAAGCATCAATACACAATTCGACCAGTTCATCGAGTGTCTTTTCGCCCGCGGGTAGATCTATCTCAGGGCTCTGAGGCGCTTCGTACACTGAGCTAATACCCGTGAAGTTCGGGATTTCTCCCGCTCGTGCTTTCTTATACAGGCCTTTCGGGTCACGCTGCTCACACACCTCAAGTGGTGTGTTCACAAACACCTCAAGAAACTCCCCTTCCGGTAATAAATCACGTACCAACTGTCTCTCCGCTTGATGTGGAGAGATAAACGCTGACAACACGATCAAACCCGCATCCGCCATCAATTTAGCGAGCTCACCAATACGACGAATATTCTCTCGACGGTCTTGCTCTGAGAAGCCAAGGTCGCTACATAACCCATGACGGACATTGTCGCCATCCAATAAGTAAGTATGGTAACCAAGTTGGGCTAAGCGGTTTTCTAATGCTCCAGCAACTGTTGATTTCCCAGAACCAGATAATCCAGTGAACCAGAGCACAGCTGGTTTCTGTGATTTCAGATCCGCACGAAATGTTTTATCAATCGAATGTTGATGCCACACAACATTCTCATCTTTTGGTTTGAGTACTGCGGTCATAATTAGTCCTTTAAATAAACAGCATTAAAATGGGAAAAAGTAAGGAATCAGGGTCAGCACCAAGCCCGAATAGACAATCGAGATTGGGATGCCGATACGTAGATAATCCGTGAGATGGTAATTACCTACGCTATAAACAAGTAAATTAGTTTGGTAGCCGTATGGCGAAATAAAACTGGCACTGGCACCAAATAGAACCGCCATAATGAATGGCATAGGGTCAACGCCATAGCCGATAGCCATGCTATAGCCGATTGGGAAAGAGAGTGCTGCGGCCGCATTATTGGTAACCAGTTCTGTTAGAACCAAGGTCATAAAATAGGTCGCGACTAACGCACCAAACACGCCCCAGCCATTAAAGGCTTCCATAAACATCAGCCCCATACGCTCAGACAGCCCAGATGAAATCATCAGTTGAGCAATAGACAGAGCGGAGCCAACGATCACCACAATATCAACCGGAAAACGGCGACGGAGTTCACCCAGTTGCACCACACCAAAGGCCACCAGCAACAGTAAGAAACCAGCCAGCCCTTTGATAATCGGCACGACTTCAGCAAGGGCTAGACCAATCACACTGGCAAAACCGAGCAATACAAACGTCGATTTATCGGCATCAAGCTTGGCACTCGAGTCCAAGTCATTCATCAACACAAACTCTTTGTTGTGTTGCTGGCGCTGTTCTTCAAAGCGTTTACCGGGAACCAAAATCAAGGTATCACCAGCGGTCAATGTGATATTCCCTAGCCCACCTTCAAGGCGCTCATGGCCACGACGAATAGCAACTACAACTGCATCGAAACGGTCTCTAAACTGGCTTGTTTTGAGGGTTTTATTACAGAAGCTTGCCGACGAACTCACCACCACTTCAACAAAGCTCTGGCCGTTAAGGTGATGCTGGCCAAACAGGGTCAACCCTTGAATTTCTTGTAGTGTCGCTACGCTTTCAACGTCGCCACAAAACAGCAACCGGTCACGAGCTTGAAGAATAAAATCAGGGTCAATCGAAGCCGTGGTCTTACCGTCGCGAATCACTTCGGCTAAGAACAATTTTCTCAAAGCTCTGAGATTATTTTCGCTAACACTGCGGCCAACTAACGGTGAGCCAGGTTCAACTCGCGCCTCTAGAAAGTAAGGCAGATCGTCCTGCGACCCATCATCGTAGCTTGGTAAGAAGTAACTCAGAGGGATAAGAATCAAAACACCACCCACCAAGACCGCTAAACCGATCAAGGTTGGTGTGAAAAAGTTTAAGCTTGGCAATCCCGCATCTTCAACAAAACTATTGATGATCAAATTGGTTGAAGTGCCGATCAATGTCAGGGTTCCGCCTAAAATGGCAGCGTATGACAAAGGGATAAGTAACTTAGATGGCGCGTGCTGTTGATTGCGTTTGATCGCACCGATCAAAGAGACAACCACCGCTGTGTTATTAGTAAAAGAAGAAAGTAGCGCTGTGGAAATACCCAACTTCGCAACCACGGTACCTAGCCTACCTTCAGAGATATTGCGGCTAACCCAGCTGATTAAGCGAGTTTTCTCCAACGCACTTGATGCGAGGATCAGAAGAATTAAAGTCAGTAACGAGGAGTTAGTGAAGTTATTGGCTAGGCTCGACAAGTCGATCATACCAGCCATAAAAGCAATAAAAGCCGCGCCAGCAAAGATAAAGCTTGGCTTAATACGGGTAACGAGCAGGCAAGTAATGATGCCGAGCAAAATCGCTAATACAAATCCTTGTTGCCACATATACCCGTCCTTTATGGCGGAAACAATCGGTTTCCGCCTGATTCAATAAGCTGTTACTTGGTCGTTTATGACTTCAGTAGTTGGCTTAGATCTTTGGCATCCCAATGAGGGAAGTGCTTGCGTACCAATGCGTTGAACTCAAGTTCAAATGCAGAGAAGTTACCGACTTGCTGTTCAACAGAGTCCAAACGGTCTCGAATCAAACCAGCACCAACCGTCACATTAGTCAGGCGGTCGATAACAATGAAACCACCGGTGTCCGCACTCTCACGGTATTTATCCAGCGCGACGGTCTCGTTCAATGACCATTCACACAAACCAATACCATTCAGTGGCAACTCATCAACAGCGTGAGTCGACAGGTTGTTGATATCATATTGATGACGAACCGTTTCAACCTGACCGACGGTTTTCTTACCTGCGATCTTGATGTCGTAAGCTTTACCCGGTTGCAGTGGTTGCTCTGTCATCCACACGATGTCTGCCAATACATGGTTGGTTGATTCAATCTGTGCATTTTCTAGCACAATCAAATCACCACGGCTGATATCGATTTCATCTTCAAGAGTCAGTGTTACCGCCAAACCCGCTTGTGCTGATTCAAGTTCACCATCAAAGGTCACAATGCTTGCCACCTTAGAGGTTTTACCTGAAGGCAACGCCTTGATTTCATCACCGACGCTGACACGACCAGAAGCCACGGTGCCGGCAAAGCCACGGAAATCTAAGTTAGGACGATTGACATACTGCACAGGGAAACGGAATTCGCCCGCAGAACGTTTTTGGTCAATGTCTACGTTCTCTAACACTTCTAATAGCGATGGACCTTCGAACCATGCAAGCTCTTTGCTTGGCGCAGCAACGTTAATACCTTCAAGTGCCGAAACTGGCAGAATCTGAATATTAGTTTCGCCCTCTAGGTTTTCAGCAAACTCTAGGTACTGATCGCGAATCTCCTCAAAACGATCTTGCGAGTACTCGACGAGATCCATTTTGTTGACTGCGACGATGAAATGCTTCAAACCAAGCAGGTTAGAAATAAACGAGTGACGACGTGTTTGATCCAGTACACCCTTACGAGCATCAATCAAGATCACAGCCAGATCACACGTTGAAGCGCCTGTTGCCATGTTGCGCGTGTACTGCTCATGCCCAGGAGTATCAGCAATAATGAATTTACGTTTTTGCGTCGAGAAGTAGCGATAAGCCACATCGATCGTGATGCCTTGCTCACGTTCAGCTTGCAAGCCATCAACAAGCAGTGCCAAGTCAGGCTTCTCTCCTGTAGTACCCACTCGTTGGCTATCCGAGTGAACTGCTGCTAGCTGATCTTCATAAATCTGTTTCGTATCATGGAGCAAGCGACCGATTAAGGTACTTTTACCGTCATCTACTGAGCCACAAGTTAAAAATCTAAGCATAGATTTATGCTGATGCTGACTTAGATAACCTTCAATCCCTAGTTCAGCCAATTCGGCTTCTACTGCACTATTCATTTTTCTTTCCTTAGATTCTTAGAAATAACCTTGGCGCTTTTTCAGCTCCATAGAGCCCGACTGATCATGGTCAATCGCTCGACCTTGACGCTCACTGGACGTCGCCACCAGCATCTCTTCAATAATGCCTGTTAGCGTATTCGCCTCAGATTCAACGGCTCCGGTTAGTGGGTAACATCCCAAAGTACGGAAGCGAACGCTTTTCTCTTCAATCACTTCACCTTCTTGCAGTTCCATACGGTCATCATCAACCATGATCAGCATGCCATCACGCTCAACCACAGGACGTTTATCAGATAGGTAAAGCGGAACAATATCGATGCTCTCTAGGTAGATGTATTGCCAGATATCAAGCTCAGTCCAGTTAGATAGTGGGAAGACACGAATGCTTTCGCCCTTATTAACCTGACCGTTGTAGGTGTGCCAAAGCTCTGGACGCTGGTTTTTTGGATCCCATGTATGGTTCTTATCGCGGAAAGAATAAACACGCTCTTTTGCTCGAGATTTTTCTTCATCACGACGCGCACCACCAAAAGCGGCATCGAACCCGTACTTGTTTAACGCCTGCTTAAGGCCTTGAGTTTTCATGATGTCTGTATGCTTAGAAGAGCCATGTACGAATGGGCTACACCCCATCTCAATACCTTCTGGGTTCTTATGTACTAAAAGGTCGAAGCCGTACTTTTTAGCCGTACGATCACGAAACTCAATCATCTCGCGAAATTTCCAATCCGTATCAACGTGCAATAGTGGGAATGGAATCTTGCCTGGATAAAACGCTTTGCGAGCTAAATGAAGCATCACAGAAGAATCTTTACCGATAGAGTACATCATCACTGGGTTATCAAACTCAGCAGCAACTTCACGGATAATATGAATACTTTCCGCTTCAAGTTGTTTTAGGTGGGTTAAACGTTCTTGGTCCATTTCAGTGCTTCCTTTAAGGCTCGCAGTACGAGCAATTCATTACTTGGTCTTGCCAAGCATGGGATTTAACTCATCCACTTGAGTGAATGGGAGTATTGGCACTAGAAGAAAACAGAAGCTTCGTTTTGAGCTATCCTTGCTATTCATCTGCCTGATACGTCCTTGATATAGGCATTATGACGAGCCTCTCATATTACTGGAAATTCTAAAATTTCATTTTTTATTCGAAAAGCTGATAAGGGATGAGATTCATCAATAAATAGGTGAAATGAATGGGCTAATATTATCGATATCAGTTGCACATCGATTGAGCAGCTTTGGGAGGCGCCTTGCAGAACACTATAAAGTAATCGATCTAAGTCACGAATTAACATTCGTTGTAATCATTGTTTCATTCCATTTTGTTACATTACGCAACGAATTTTCTACTAATCCACTTTGGAGCTCCAAAATGAAAGTTGCAATGAAACCTTTGTCATTGGCTGTACTTGCTGGTCTTGGTCTGACTTTAGCAGGCTGCACAACAACACCAGATACCGATGAAGTGATTAAATTACGTGTCGTAGAAACGACGGATATCCATACCAACCTAATGGATTACGACTACTACAAAGACAAGCCGTCGAAAAAAATCGGCTTAGCACGTACTGCAACTCTAGTAAAAGAAGCTCAAAGCGAAGTAACCAACAGCGTATTAGTTGATAACGGTGACTTGCTGCAAGGTAGCCCGATGGGTGACTACATGGCAGACAAAGGCATCGAAGCGGGCGAAGTTCACCCTGCATACAAAGCAATGAACCAACTAAGCTATGACGCTGCAAACCTAGGTAACCACGAATTCAACTACGGTCTTGAGTTCCTAGAAGAGTCAATCAACGACGCTGATTTCCCGTACATCAGTGCTAACGTTTACGATGCAGAAACCAAAGAACACTACTTCACGCCTTACATCATCAAGACGCACACGTTTGAAGATACTGCTGGCGTAGAACATGAAGTAAAAGTGGGTTACATCGGTTTTGTTCCACCACAAATCATGACGTGGGATAAGAAGAACCTTGAAGGCAAAGTGATCGCTCGCGATATCATTGAGACAGCTAACGAGTTAGTGCCTCAAATGAAAGCGGAAGGCGCTGAAGTAATCGTTGCTATCCCTCACTCAGGCGTATCAACTGACCCGTACAAAAATGGCGAAGAGAACTCAACGTTCTACCTATCTGAAGTAGACGGCATTGATGCAATCGCATTTGGTCACTCTCACGCAGTATTCCCAGGAAAAGGTTTTGATGACATTCAAGGCATCAACAACGAAACGGGCACAATGAACGGCGTTGCGGCAGTCATGCCAGGCCGCTGGGGTAGCCACGTTGGTGTTATGGATCTAACACTTGCACAAAAAGACGGTAAGTGGGAAGTCGTTAAAGGCCAATCAGAAGCACGCCCAATCTACGACAAGGTAGAAAAGAAATCTCTTGCTGCTGCTGATGAAGGCATCGTTTCTGCACTAGAAAAAGACCACGCAGGTACTCGTGAGTTTGTTAACCAACCGATTGGTAAAGCAGACGATGTGATGTACAGCTTCTTGTCTCTAGTACAAGACGATCCAACTGTTCAAATCGTGAACCTTGCGCAAAAAGATTACGTTGAGCAGTTCATCCAAGGTGATCCAGACTTAGATGGCACACCTGTACTTTCAGCAGCTGCACCATTCAAAGCAGGCGGCCGTAAGAATGACCCAGCGAACTTCACTGAAGTTGAATCTGGTCAACTGACATTCCGTAACGCGGCTGACTTATACCTTTACCCGAACACGCTAGTTGCAATGAAGGTAACAGGCCACGAAGTAAAAGAGTGGCTTGAGTGTTCTGCTGGTCAATTCCAACAAATAGATGTTAATTCGACCGCACCACAGCAGTTGGTTGAATGGGATGGCTTCCGCACTTACAACTTTGATGTCATCGATGGCGTTGAGTACCAAATCGATGTTACACAACCAGCAAAATACGATGGTAACTGTAAAGTTATTAATGAAGGCTCTGAGCGTATCGTAGGTCTAACTTACCAAGGTAAGCCAATCGACGTGAAGCAAGACTTCCTGATCGCAACCAACAACTACCGAGCATACAGCAATAAGTTCCCAGGTACGGGTGAAGACTTCATCGCATTTGATGCACCAGATGAGAACCGTACTGTTCTAGCGAACTACATCTCTCGAGTGAGCAAAGAGCAAGGTCAAGTGAGCCCAACGGCTGATAACAACTGGTCATTTGCGCCAATCAAAACGGATAAAAAGCTAGATATCCGCTTTGAAACATCTCCAAGCGACAAAGCGGCAGAGTTCATCAAAGAAAAGGGTCAATACCCGATGAAACGTGTTGCGACTGACGATGTTGGTTTTGCTGTTTACCAGATTGACCTAACTAAATAGATTACCCTGTAATCCATAGTTAACGTTCAAAAAGGCTGAGTTTAACGATTCAGCCTTTTTCTTTTGTTATTTATAAACCAAATCCACAGCCCTACTTTTCTCACCGTAAACGCCCGCTAATTCAATACCCAAACAGCGCGACTCAAACCGCCAATAAAATCAAAAACATATAAAAAAGCAGCAATCGCCTGTAAGTTTTTCTCTGCTCCTCCTGTCTATTTAATTTACTACACTCAATGAATGGCCAACAAGCTATTCATCTATAGGATAGATAAGGACATTTGATGAGCACCGTTGAGAGCATTCAAGCATGGTTAAATACAGGAGAGGAATCGCTGCTATGGCTGATGCTTGGCATTATCGCGCTTTCTTACTTGCTTGAAGATCTGGCGATTGTTACAGCTGCAGGTTTAGCAACTCAAGGACTCATGCTTCCTCAATATGCGTTGCTTGCCATTTTCATCGGCATTGCCACAGGTGATATCGGTCTCTATTACCTAGGTAAATCAGGACGTTATTTCCGAGGCGTTCGTTACAAAGCCCTCACCAATCGATACTTTCGTGCACTTCGTACTAAATTACGTCAAAACGCTTTCAGCAGTCTTTTTGTCATCCGCTTTATTCCCGGACTTCGTACCGTCGGTTTTACCTTAAGTGGCTTTTTCGCAATCCCACTGCCTACTTTCTTGTTTGCCGTTATTAGTGCCACTGCGCTCTGGACTGGCATTGTCTTCTCTGCCATCTACTATTTAGGGACATCAGCGTGGCTGCAAGCCTCTGAATATCAATGGATCATCATCCCGTGTGCCATCGCTTTGCTGTTTATCGGCAATCGATTAATGAATAGAACCTACTCTAGAGGATTATCATGAGTTCACCGCAAGATATTCGCATCATTCCAGCACATCAAATCAATGCAGGCATGCCCTTGCTTGAAAAAGATACCGTGCGCAGTGTCTCTCCTTATGAGTTTCTTCCAACGTGGTTCTTCTACACGCCAGTGGTGATTCAAAGCCTGATGCAAGGGTTACGGCACTTTGACTGGGCGCTACCGCTCATCGCCAACCCGAGTATTAAGTTAAGCGGCATGGTAGGCGAATCAAAACACGAGATACTGAGCCTTGCCGGATCATCGAGTCAGCGTTGGATCTCTCCGTTTATCACCTTAACCAAAACGGATCTTAGCAGTAAGAAACAAGCCGAAGATGCGCGCAGCGCACTCATACAGTCGGATCTCGATTTCCCGATTGTGGCCAAACCGGATCTTGGCTGTCGAGGTGTTGGCGTTAAGCTGATCAACACACAAGATCAACTTGAGCAGTATGTTGAGTCTTTCCCAAATAATGCACGCTTTCTATTGCAAGAAAAGGCGCCTTATCAAGCCGAAGCGGGTGTTTTCTACGTTCGCTACCCAAATAAAAAGCAAGGCGAGATCATCTCGATCACACTCAAATACGCACCAATGGTGGTGGGCGATGGCAGCTCGACACTCAAGCAGTTAATTGAAAATAGCCCGCGTGCTGGGCAGCTTAGTCATCTCTATCTACCGAGACATGAAGATAAATTGGATCAAGTGCTCACAGAGGGCGAAGAGTTCCAACTCGCGTTTGCAGGTAGCCATAGCCGTGGCTGTATCTTCCGAGACGGCAACCAATACATCACTCAGGCTTTAACCGAACGCTTAGATGAGATATTCGACGACTTCGATGGCTTTCACTTTGGACGACTCGACGTCAAATTCAAGGACATGAACAGCCTAATGAACGGCGAGGACTTCACGATCCTTGAGGTCAATGGCGCAAGCAGTGAGGCCGGGCACATCTGGGATCGCAACACACCGCTGCGAGAGATATTTTCGACGCTACTCCTGCAATACCGCATTCTTTTTGATATTGGCGCTCAACAAAAACAAAGAGGACACCAGCCTCCTTCTTTTAAGAGCTTATTTAACGCGTGGCAAGAAGAGCGACGTCTTGTTCAACAATATCCGACCACCGATTAACTTTGTACGAGGATCATGAATGAACCCCATAGCCCAACCGAGCGCCCTCACTTCTTTCTCTCCTAGTATCAAGGGAGCGGTAGAGATATTGAATCAGGGTTTAGAGTTTTTGTTAGCCATATCTGACAGCGACTATCTGACACGAGCAAAGCCGCACGTCACAAGTTCTATTGGTGAGCATACTCGTCACACGCTCGATCTTTTTCACGCTTTGATTTTAAAAGAGAATGCGACCGTTGATTACAACACTCGTCGTCGTGGTCACCCCGTCGAATTCGACAGGTCGATTGCGTTGAAAGAGATCCATTACGTGATCAACTGGCTTGAACGATTAGACCGCAGAGATCTCGAAGCGCCTATCATGATCCAAACCGAAGTTTCGATGGATACACAAGTATTCGCCAGCCTGCCTTCTACGCTAGAAAGAGAAGTCACCTTTGCTGCGCTACACGCCAATCATCATTACGCGATGATCAAGGTGATCACGACCTTTCTTGATGTCGAAACATGCAACACCTTTGGTTATGCCCCAACCACCAGCAGCTATTTGAGGGAGCAATAATCATGTGTTCAGTATCTTGGCTGCTTGAAGACAATGGCTATCAGGTCTTTTTTAATCGTGATGAGCAAAAGACACGGGCACTGGCGATGCCACCTAAACAATATCGAGTTAACGGCGTCGATATCATCATGCCACTCGACCCAACCGGCGGTGGTAGCTGGATCAGTATCAATGAGTTCGGGCTTTCGTTATGCCTACTCAATAACTATCAAGGCATCGTACCTGTTGGACCTTTGGTCAGCCGTGGTTTGTTACTCAAGAACCTATCATCGAGTCGTAATATCAGTCAGCTCTCTGAAGCATTTCATAAGCTCGACCTGCACTCTTTTGCCCCATTTACCTTGCTGGCTTTTGCGCCGAACTTAACTCAACACCATGGTTTGGTTATCGCCTATATGTGGGATGGCATTCAACAAAAAATAGTCGAAACCGATTCTCCGCTGTTTTCATCCGGTGTTGATTTAGAGCGAGTACAAGCCTACCGACAAGCAAAATACGATCAGCTTATGGCAACGGGTAAGAATCAACAGAACTTACTTCAGTTTCACTCTCACCATCACAGCGAACAACCTCATTTAGCGACCTGTATGCATCGTGAAGACGCGCACACCGTGAGCTTTACACATTTACGCAATGTACACGGCCAAGCCTCGATGTTTTACGCACCCGGCTCGCCTTGTGAACCCATTAAACCATGCCAGATAAATCAACAGCGTTTTACCTTCGATTTATCACCAGCAATCAATCTATAGATGGAGTCCATCATGAGAAAACTATTAACCATGGTCATGCTACTTGTTAGCCCATATGTCTTTGCCGCCGATGAAATCTACACAGGGTTCTTTAGCAGTAAGGCGCTCGATGGCTACGACACTGTGGCTTATTTCACTTCAGGTAAACCTATTGAAGGCAGTAAAAAATTCAGCACCGAGTACAAAGGCGCGGACTGGTATTTCTCTTCTGAAAAGAATCTGACTTTATTTGTTAATAATCCTGAAAAATATGCCCCTCAATATGGTGGTTATTGCGCTTGGGCTGTTTCAGCAAAAAGTGATTTTGCACCCGGAGACCCGAATCAATGGACGATTGTTGATAACAAGCTTTACCTCAACTACGACCAAGAGATTAAACAGCGTTGGGAACAAGACCGAGCACAACATATTCAAAAAGCCGACACCATTTGGCCGCAACTGATCAAATAAGGGAATAACCATGACATTCACTCCAGCTAAACATATCCCTGCGGCATTTATTGCGTTTGTGTTCATTCAGTCGCTATTTTTTAAGTTCACCGGCTCATACGAAACTGAGCATATCTTTGGCACTTTGGCTACATGGTCTGGCTTGAGTTGGTTCGGTTCATTTGGCGGCTACTTGATTGGGTTTGCTGAATTGATTGCTGCCATTTTGCTGTTTACTCGTTGGCATGGCCTAGGTGCAATCATGAGTGTGGGAATTATGAGTGGTGCGATTTTCTTCCATCTGTTTACACCACTCGGTATTCAAATGCCTGAGTTTAATGCAGCGGGTGAAATTGTCGGTTATGACGGTGGATTACTGTTTGGTATGGCATGCCTAGTGTGGTTATGCGGTGCATTTTTAAGTGCGAAAGATTTCAAGAATCAAGACGGTTTCCTAAACAACTTTAGTCAATAAGGTAGCTTCATTATGATTGATAGTCCTTTTCGTTTACCACGTTACACGCCTTTTGGTTTAGGTGAGTCTGTTGTCGAGTGGGCAACTGGGCTATCTAAGCTAGATAAACTCTATCAAGATAGACCGGATGAGTTATCTAGCTTTGAATTCATGCATCACACCCTATCGGCTTTGAATATTGACTATTCTGTTTCCGCAGGCGCCACTGATAATATTCCCGAACAAGGGCCAGTAGTCATTGTGGCTAACCACCCACTTGGCGCGATTGAAGGTGTGATCCTTGCTGATCTCGTAGGATCGGTAAGGAAGGATGTGAAGGTGTTGGCAAATGAGCTACTCAAGCGACTGCCTGAACTGGATGATCTTTTCATCGGAGTCGATGTCTTTAATAGTAAAGAATCGAAACGCACCAACGCTAAAGCCATTCGAGATGCCAATCGTCATTTAGCCGACGGTGGATTGTTGATTGTGTTCCCTGCGGGCGAAGTATCGAGTTACCGTAAAGGGGCAAAAACACTGACAGACATCGAATGGAGCAAATCGGTTGCCAAATTCGTTAAACGACACCAAGCCACTACGGTTCCTATCTTTATCAATGGTAAAAACAGTGAGCTTTTCTACCAAGCCGGACGAGTTCATCCACTGTTACGAACTGCTTTACTTGGGCGTGAACTTCTTAATAAAAGAGCGACTACCATCTCTATCTCTATTGGTTCTTCAATCCCATACTCAGAGATAAAATCGTTTGAACAAGAGATGGATATCGTCAACTATCTGCGACTCAATACCTATCTGATGAGTCAACAAGATAGCCCTAACACGCCAATCCATGCGCCCTCTTTTGACACTCAGGTTATTACGCCTATTCCATCAGAAGTACTCTCTATAGAAGTCGCGTCACTTCCTCAAGAAATGAGATTACTCGAACAGGGCGATTTTGAGGTGTATTGCACGCCGAGCCAGTCGATCCCCAATTTAATGCGCGAGATTGGTCGAGTAAGAGAAGAAAGCTTTAGAGAGGTCGGCGAAGGCAGCGGGCTTGCCTGTGATTTAGATGAGTATGACCTTTACTACCATCAACTGTTTGTGTGGAACAAAGCAAAGGCTGAATTAGTCGGCGCATATCGACTCGGTATGGTCGACAAGTTAATCGCAGAGCATGGGCTTGATCAACTCTACTCTCGAAGTCTGTTTAACTACAATCAAGAATTCATCGATACCTTAGACAACAGTATCGAGCTTGGGCGTTCTGTAGTGAGCAAGCCTTATCAAAAGAGCCTTAACTCACTGTTACTATTATGGAAAGGCATCGCGGCCTTCGTGTATCGTCATCCTCAATACACTCACCTATTCGGCCCAGTCAGTATCAGTAATGATTACAGCCACAATGCGCGTCTGTTGATTGCGACTACCCTATCCATACACCATTACGATGAACAAAAGGCGAACTTGGTTTCTCCTTCGTCACCACTCAATACCAATAATAATGTGTTCTGGCAGAATCACCTGCTATCGTCATTGGCGAGTGTCCCTCTGCTTTCTAAAGTGTTGGCTCGTATGGAGCAAGGGAAAGGCCTACCGGTACTGCTACGCCAATACTTAGGGATGAACGGTAAACTTGTGTGCTTTAACGTCGATCCATCTTTTAATGATGCCTTGGATGGCTTGATTGTGGTTAATCTTAAGAAAGTACCGTTGAAAACCCTAGGCAAATACATGGGCAGAGACCTCGCTCAAGATTATCTAGAGCAACACAGTCGACGCTGATTTAGCCTGCTCTGTACCTCTCCCCAAATAAGTGCGATGATTTCGGCACTTATTTGGGTTAGGTTATTTTCATGCACTCCTCTTTTATCGAACAACTACAAAGCTTTGACTTCTCTGAGAGTCAGATTGAATCTCTATTAGCTGTCGCGAAGCCGCTTGAGCTGCCAACCCGACACATCCTGATCAATCAAGGTGAGATGGCGAGTTCGATCTACTTTGTACTTGAAGGCTTGTGCCACGCTTGTTATCTCACTAATGACGGCAAGCAATACAGCAAAGAATTCTACTGGGAACAAGACTGGATCATCGGCTTTGAGAGTTTGATAAAGAACCAAGCGTCCCCTTACCTACTAGAAACGCTCACACCCATCACAATGTTAGAACTGCCAATGAATGCGGTTATCGAGTGGCGTGCATCAAATAACCCTCTGTATTTAAAGCTGCTAGAAACTCAGCTGATGCATAAGGAAAACAAAGAACGCTTTATGCTGCTCTATACTCCCGAGCAACGCTACCAACTGTTCTGCGAACATTACCCCGACCTTGAACAGCGCTTGAACGACAATCAAATTGCGGCTTACCTAGGTATAACCGCGATCAGCTTGAGCAGAATCAAAGGTCGAATTAACAATAGTTAATGCCAACAATCATCGCACATAGTACATTCAGAGCATCGATAACCTCTGGATGTAAACATGATCACTTGGCACTCAACTCCCTTCTCTGAACTTTCAACACAACAGCTTTATCAACTACTTAAATTACGAGTAGATGTGTTCGTCGTTGAACAAAATTGCCCTTATCCAGAGCTCGATGGTAAAGATACACTCGCGGGTGTTGAACATTTGCTTGGCTATGCTGATGCAGAGCTAGTGGCGTGTGCACGCTTGTTACCACCAGGAACTTCTTACGACAACACGAGCATCGGCCGAGTGGCGACTAAGCAATCGGCAAGAGGTGATGGTTTAGGCCATCAATTGATAAAAGAAGCGTTAACACGCTGTGAGGCTCTTTGGCCGAGCACAACTATCGATATTGGTGCACAACAACACCTAGAAAACTTCTATGCGAGCCACGGCTTCAAAACGATCTCTGAAATGTACTTGGAAGACGATATACCACACATTGATATGAGATTAGAGAAGTAATGTCGAATATCACTGTCGGTATCCTATTGCTGATTGCAGGTAACTTGTTTGCCTCGCTTTCCGACGTAGCGGTAAAACTGTTGAATGGCGAAGTGCCACCTCTTCAGTATATTTTTTTCCGACAGTTGATATCTCTGCTCATCATCACCCCTTTGTGGCTACAGCAGAAAAAGGAACAACGACGCTTACAGCAAGCCAAAGTGACCATCATACGCGGACAGCTAATACTAATTGGCAGTGGATGTATGGTTGTCGCGATTACCCACTTATCTTTGGCTACCGCCAACGCTGTATTTTATGTCGCGCCCTTATTGATGCTGCCTCTATCTATGTTTCTACTGAAAGAGCAACCAGCACTTGGCAAGGTCATCGCCACCACTATCGGTTTTATTGGTGCATTGATTGTCTTGAGGCCATCGCAATTTCATTGGGCTGCATTGTTTGCATTAAGCACAGCGCTGACGCTCGCACTGTTCAATGTATTGGTAAGAAAGCTTCCGAGTGAGCAAACGGTGATCACTACGCTGTGGTGGACAACGTTATTCTCTATTCCAGCATCATTGGTACTGTGCTTCCTATACTGGCAACCGGTATCGGTGGAGCATTTGGGATACATAGCACTCAGTGCAACGTTAATCTTGAGTTACAACGGCCTTGCGGTTGCTGCCTACCAAAAAGCACACTCTAGCCAAATTGCCTTGGCTGAGTATTCAGGACTGGTGTTTGTCGCGTTAATAGGTGCAATATGGTTTGATGAGATACCAGATACGTTAACCTTTATCGGTATTATGCTCATCATCTTGCCACTCGCCCCTTTCAAGCGACCAAAAAAAAGAGCTAATGCTTAGCTCTTTTCTATCGTTTATATGTGTCTGGTGAAGTGCTTTAACTCAGGTTCACTATTCATCTATTTACTGCGACCAAAGCCACCATCTGATAAACGGAAAAACATCACCGAAGTATTGCCTTTCTCAAGCTGAAGAATATCTAGTTGCCCTGTATCGGCTAGTTTGAATCGAACCAGTTGGCCTTTACGAATCTGGCTAAGCGGCTTGTCTGCACCTTCAATACGAACCAAAGCGTTAAGATCAGACAGCGGTAGATCATTATTCCGGAACACTTGAGCTAACGTATCTCCTTGCTTAACAAGGTACTCTTGCCAACTGGTTGGCTCAGAAGAATTACTTTTAGCATTTTTCTGCTCGCTTAAGCCAACAGTATTTATCTCAAGCTCAACACGAGATGTTGCTGGTGCGTTGTCTACTTTAGGCTCTGGTAGCGGTGCAAACAATAAGATTAATATGATCGGCGAAATCACCATCAATAATTTCTGGTGTAATTTCGGCAATGATCCCCAAGTTTGCACTGATGAGGTTTTCATTTTCTTTAGATCGATCGAGCTTAGTTTCTCTTTGACCTGATTCAGTCGGTCCTTGAACTCTGCTAAGTGGTCTACTTTCTGTTTTTTCTTTTGACGACGATTCATGCCACTGCGTCCTATACATTGAATAACTACAGTATAAAAACCAAAGTACCAACAGTATAGATCTTTCCGCGACAACAGAGAGCAAAGCAAGAAAATTGACATAGCTGTGATTTGGACACGGTAAAGCGTAAGTGATCAGAGGCTAGCCGTTTATTCAGGCTGCTAATACTGGTATTCTTACCCTTTTCGTACTGACAAAAAGAGTGACTTTTCATGTCTGAAGTAAAATTTGAAACTGTAGAGCAAAAAGCTAGCTACGGTATCGGTCTACAAATGGGCCAACAACTTGCTGGTTCTGGTCTTGAAGGCCTAAACGTTGATGCAATCGCTGCTGGTATCGCAACAGCTCTAGTTGGCGACATGCCAGCTATCGAAGTTGACGAAATCAACAACGCACTACAAGAGCTACACACTCGTGGTGAAGCTGCACGTCAAGAACTGGCTAAAGCTGCTGCTGCTGACGGCGAAGCTTTCCTAGCTGACAACGCTCTTCGTTCAGAAGTTACAGTTCTTGAGTCTGGTCTTCAGTACGAAGTACTAACTGAAGGTACTGGCGAAATCCCAACTGCAGACAAGCAAGTGCGCGTTCACTACCACGGCGAACTAACTGACGGTACAGTTTTCGATAGCTCTGTATCTCGCGGTCAACCTGCTGAATTCCCAGTAACTGGCGTAATTCAAGGTTGGGTACAAGCTCTACAAATGATGCCTGTTGGCTCTAAGTGGAAGCTATACATCCCTCAAGATCTAGCATACGGTGAGCGTGGCGCAGGTGCTGCAATCCCACCATTTGCTGCTCTAGTATTCGAAGTAGAACTTCTAGCAATTCTTTAATTTCTATAAGAACCTTTAGTAAAACAAAAAACTATAGGTAAATTAGACTGAATTAGCTCAACGGCGATGTGACTACATCGCCGTTTTTCGTTTATAGTGAAAGAGTAAATTACTTTATTACTTAAGGACGAATAATGAAGAAAGTACTCATCACCGTTTTAAGCAGCCTTGCTGTGGTATCTTGCGCTAGTACTAGCGAGTCAGAACAAGTTAGTTCAACTTCTGATATTAACTATTCCCAACTATCACAAACAGCCCTTATGACCGCTGTAGACATGTGGTCTCAAAAAAATGAAGCAACACCATTTACGAGCACCCTTGCTAATTCCCTAAGTGACAAAGAATCTGTAACAAATGAGCAAGCTATAGGTGGAGTAGGTTCCATGCTAGCACTTGCCCAGAATACCCTTGATAACTTTGACAACCAAGAGCTCGAAATGCTTTTCCCTGGAATGTCGACGCTTGATTCTACCGGTTTAACGTCAGTATTGGACTCAAAAACATCTGTTGAAAATGCATTTTCAGGATTAGGTATGGATTCATCAATGGTTGCGGCGTTTGCACCAATCATTATTCAAGGGCTAGAGTCACAAGGCGCAACAAGCGGTCTCGTTGATTCACTCGAAGCTATTTGGTTGTAATAACCAGTGATTAATAATTGATTTAAAATACTTAAAGGGCGCTTCGGTGCTCTTTTTTGTGCGCTGAACAAAAGAGATACGAGATACGAGATACGAGATACGAGATACGAGATACGAGATATTATTGAGAAATGGAGCAGAGAAGGTAAAGAAAAGTACCAAATATCGTGGTGCAATTCTTATGTCGGTCTCCTAATTCTACAGATACAAAAAAGCCGAGCTAATGCTCGGCTTTTGTATTAAGAATCTAGTATAGATTACTCAGCAGCTTCTTCAGCAGCTGGGCGGTCTACAAGCTCAATGTAAGCCATTGGAGCTTTATCACCAGTACGGAAACCACATTTAAGAATGCGAGTGTAACCACCTTGGCGAGCCGCGAAACGCGGGCCTAGTTCATTAAATAGTTTTGCCACAACTTCGTTATCACGAGTGCGAGCAAATGCAAGACGACGGTTAGCAACACTGTCTGTCTTAGCTAGGGTAATCAATGGCTCAATTACGCGACGTAGTTCTTTTGCTTTAGGCACGGTAGTTTTAATAACTTCGTGACGAACAAGAGAGCTAGCCATGTTGCTGAACATCGCTTTGCGATGACTGCTGTTGCGGTTGAGTTGACGACCACTTTTACGATGGCGCATGACCTAATCCTTCTAACTTTTCGATTAATCTTCAGCGATTGACGCTGGTGGCCAGTTTTCTAGGCGCATGCCTAGAGAAAGACCACGTGAAGCAAGCACATCTTTAATCTCTGTAAGAGATTTCTTACCAAGGTTTGGCGTTTTAAGTAGCTCAACCTCAGTGCGCTGTACAAGATCACCGATGTAGTGAATCGCTTCTGCTTTCAAACAGTTAGCAGAGCGAACTGTTAGTTCAAGATCGTCTACAGGACGTAGTAGGATAGGATCGAATTCTGGCTTCTCTTCCTTCTCCTCAGGTACACGTACATCACGAAGATCTACGAACGCATCCAGTTGTTCAGCTAAAATAGTAGCTGCACGACGGATTGCTTCCTCAGGTTCTAGAGTACCGTTCGTTTCCATATCGATAACAAGCTTGTCTAAGTCAGTACGTTGTTCTACACGTGCCGCTTCAACAGCATAGGCGATTTTATCGACCGGGCTGTAAGTAGCGTCAACAAGTAGACGACCGATTGGACGCTCATCTTCTTCAGTATGGATACGAGCTGAAGCTGGAACGTAACCACGACCACGTTCTACTTTGATACGCATAGCGATCTCAGCGTTGTCATCCGTTAGGTGACAAATTACGTGCTCAGGGTTAGCGATCTCTACATCACCATCGTGGGTGATGTCACCTGCAACAACAGGGCCTGAGCCTGATTTGTTCAGTGTAATAAACACTTCATCTTTGCCTTCAGCAACGCGTACAGCTAAACCTTTAAGGTTTAGAAGGATTTCCAGGATATCTTCCTGAACGCCTTCTTTAGTGCTGTATTCGTGTAGCACACCTTCGATTTCAACTTCTGTTACGGCACAACCCGGCATAGAAGATAGAAGAATGCGGCGAAGAGCATTACCTAGAGTATGGCCGAAACCGCGCTCTAATGGCTCAAGAGTTACTTTCGCGTGTGTCGTATTGATCTGTTCAATGTCAACAAGACGCGGCTTAAGAAATTCTGTTACAGAACCCTGCATTGTGTCCTCTCTTTTTTTAACCTTACTTAGAGTAAAGTTCGACGATCAAGTGTTCATTGATGTCAGCTGATAGGTCAGAACGCTCAGGCATACGCTTGAATGTACCTTCCATTTTGCCAGCATCTACTTCAATCCAAGTTGGCTTTTCACGTTGTTCAGCAACTTCTAGAGCTGCTTTAATACGAGATTGCTGTTTAGCTTTCTCGCGGATAGAAACAACGTCGTTTGCCGCTACTTTGAAAGAAGGAACGTTTACAACTTTACCGTTAACTAGAATAGACTTGTGGCTAACTAGTTGACGAGATTCAGCACGAGTAGCGCCAAAGCCCATACGGTAAACTACGTTATCAAGACGACCTTCAAGAAGCTGAAGCAGGTTTGCACCTGTGTTGCCTTTAAGACGTGCAGCTTCTTTGTAGTAGTTGCGGAATTGTTTTTCTAGAACGCCGTAAATACGACGAACTTTTTGCTTCTCACGAAGCTGAACGCCATACTCAGATAGACGACCGCGACGAGCGCCGTGTACACCTGGTGCGTTATCAATTTTACACTTGGTATCGATCGCACGGACACCAGACTTAAGGAATAAGTCAGTACCTTCGCGACGGCTAAGCTTCAGCTTAGGACCCAAATATCTTGCCATGATCTTTCTCCAATATTCCTAGAAACGAAACTTAAACGCGACGTTTCTTAGGTGGACGACAACCGTTATGAGGGATTGGTGTCGCATCAACAATGTTAGTGATACGGAAACCAGCAGCGTTCAGTGCACGAACAGTAGATTCGCGACCTGGACCTGGACCCTTAACCATAACTTCCAAGTTCTTTAGGCCATATTCTTTAGCCATTTCACCACAACGCTCAGCTGCAACTTGTGCTGCGAACGGAGTAGATTTACGAGAACCACGGAAACCTGAACCACCTGCTGTAGCCCATGCAAGAGCGTTGCCTTGACGGTCAGTGATAGTTACGATTGTGTTGTTGAAAGAAGCATGAATGTGCGCTACGCCATCAGCTACTTGCTTGCGTACGCGCTTACGCGCGCGAGTTGGTTGTTTTGCCATTGTACTCTACCTTATCCGACTATTTCTTGATCGGCTTGCGCGGACCCTTACGGGTGCGAGCGTTGGTTTTAGTACGCTGTCCACGTAGTGGTAGACTGCGACGATGACGAAGACCGCGGTAACAGCCAAGGTCCATAAGACGCTTGATGTTCATCGATACTTCACGACGTAGATCACCTTCTACAGTGTATTTAGCTACACCATCACGCAGTTGATCGATCTGCTCTTCAGTTAGTTCACTGATCTTAGCATCTTCAGCAATACCCACTTCAGCTAGAATAGCTTGAGAGCGAGTTTTGCCAATACCGTAGATTGCAGTAAGTGCAATTACAGAATGCTTATGATCAGGAATGTTAATGCCGGCTATACGGGCCATTATTCACTCCTAAGGGGGTTCATAAAAGAATTATCCGCAGCAAAGCCCGTTATGGATACGCTGCGGCATACTACTTCTTTTGCACGCAAAAGGTAGGCCGAGGAATATACTCGACTCTACCTAGTATTTCAAGTAAAAATTTCTGCTGATTAGCCTTGGCGTTGCTTATGCTTTGGCTCACTGCAAATCACGCGAACGACACCGTTACGCTTGATAACTTTACAGTTACGGCAGATTTTTTTAACGGAAGCACGAACTTTCATTGCTAAACTCCGTAAATGGAATCGAAATAATTACTACCGAATTAACGGCCGTAACCTTTCAGATTCGCTTTCTTTAACACAGAATCATACTGTTGTGACATCAGATGAGTCTGTACCTGTGCCATGAAATCCATGATAACTACCACTACGATTAGTAGTGATGTGCCGCCGAAGTAGAAACGAACGTTCCACGCGACCATCATGAATTCAGGAATCAGACATATAAAAGTAATGTATAGAGCGCCCGCAAGGGTTAGCCTAGTCATCACTTTATCGATATATTTCGCTGTCTGCTCACCTGGGCGGATACCGGGTACGAATGCACCAGACTTCTTCAAATTATCAGCTGTTTCACGCGGGTTAAACACCAACGCTGTATAGAAGAAACAGAAGAAGATTATAGCTGCTGCATAAAGCATTACATACAAAGGTTGACCAGGGCTAAGAGCTAATGACACGTCAGTTAACCAACCGAACGCGCTGCTTTCACCATTTTGACCAAACCATTGTGCTAATGTTCCTGGGAACAAAATAATACTTGATGCAAAAATCGCTGGAATAACACCTGCCATATTAATCTTAAGAGGCAAGTGAGAGCTTTGAGCTGCAAAAACTTTACGACCTTGTTGACGCTTCGCATAGTTAACGACGATACGACGTTGACCACGTTCCATGAAAACTACGAAGTAAATTACAGCAAAAGACAATACCGCGATAAACAACAGAAGAAGCACATGCAATTCACCTTGACGCGCTTGCTCGATTGTTTGACCGATTGCAGAAGGCAATCCAGCAACAATACCTGCAAAAATCAGAATGGAAATACCATTACCGATTCCTCGCTCAGTGATTTGTTCACCTAACCACATCAAAAACATGGTACCAGTTACTAAACTCACGGTAGCAATAAGCGTAAACATGGTTTGGTTGATAACAACCAGATTGTCGACCATGTTTGGTAAGCCTGTTGCGATACCAATAGCTTGGAATGTTGCAAGTACAAGCGTGCCGTAGCGTGTATATTGGCTTATCTTACGACGGCCTGCTTCACCCTCTTTTTTGAGTTCCGCTAACGCTGGATGAACTACAGTTAGCAATTGGACTACGATCGATGCCGAAATGTACGGCATGATACCCAATGCTAATATAGATGCACGCTCAAGAGCACCACCGGAGAACATGTTAAACATTTCTACGATGGTACCTTTTTGCTGATCGAACAAATCGGCAAGTACAGCTGCGTCAATACCAGGGATCGGCACAAAAGAGCCGGCTCGGAATACTAAAAGTGCACCAATTACGAATAATAAGCGCGACTTTAGTTCACTTAAGCCGCTCTGAGCACTACGAAAATCTTTTCCTGGTTTCTTAGCCATCTGTACCTCGTTCCTCGAGATTATTCCTCGATTTTACCGCCTGCAGCTTCGATTGCAGCTTTAGCGCCTTTAGTCACGCGTAGACCTTTAACAGTCACAGCTTTGCTTAGGTCACCAGAAAGAACGATCTTAACAAACTCGATGTTCTTAGTGATAACGTTAGCAGCTTTAAGGCTGTTAAGATCAACTACGTCACCTGTTACTTTCGCTAGCTCAGCTAGACGAACTTCAGCAGACACTAGGCTCTTACGAGAAGTGAAACCGAATTTAGGTAGACGTTGTTTTAGAGGCATTTGACCGCCTTCAAAACCTGGACGAACAGAGCCGCCAGAACGTGACTTTTGACCTTTGTGACCGCGGCCACCTGTTTTACCAAGGCCAGAACCGATACCACGACCTACACGCTTCTTAGAAGGTTTAGAGCCAGCAGCCGGTGATAGAGTATTCAAACGCATTCTGATTACTCCTCAATCTTAACCATGTAGTAAACCTTGTTGATCATACCGCGTACGCACGGAGTATCTTCAAGTTCTACTGTATGGTTGATGCGACGAAGACCTAGACCTTTAAGACACGCTTTGTGCTTAGGTAGGCGACCAATTGAGCTTTTAGTTTGAGTTACTTTAATAGTTGCCATCGTGTGCTTACTCCGAAATAGATTCAACAGTTAGACCACGTTTAGCAGCAACCATTTCTGGTGACTTAACGTCTACTAGAGCACCAATCGTTGCGCGAACAACGTTGATTGGGTTCGTTGAACCGTATGCTTTAGAAAGAACGTTATGTACGCCTGCAACTTCAAGTACGGCACGCATTGCACCACCGGCAATAACACCTGTACCTTCAGCAGCTGGCTGCATGTAAACTTTAGAGCCCGAATGACGACCTTTCACCGGGTGGTGAAGAGTGCCTTCGTTAAGCGCAACAGTAACCATGTTACGACGCGCTTTTTCCATTGCTTTTTGAATCGCTGCAGGTACTTCACGAGCTTTGCCGTAACCGAAACCTACGCGACCATTACCGTCACCAACTACTGTTAGTGCAGTGAAGCTCATGATTCGACCACCTTTAACCGTCTTAGATACACGGTTAACAGCGATCAGCTTTTCTTGCAAATCATTAGCTTGTTGTTGTTCTTTAGCCATCTTCCAACCCTACCTTAGAATTTCAGACCAGCTTCGCGAGCAGATTCTGCTAGCGCCGCTACTCGACCGTGGTATTGGAAACCAGAACGGTCAAATGCAACTGAAGCTACGCCTTTTTCAAGAGCGCGCTCAGCAACAGCTTTACCAACTGCTTTAGCTGCATCGACGTTACCAGTGTTCTTAACTTGCTCACGGATCGCTTTTTCTACAGTAGAAGCAGCTGCGATAACCTCAGAGCCGTTTGCCGAGATAACTTGAGCGTAAACATGGCGAGGAGTACGATGTACTACCAGGCGAGTTGCACCAAGTTCTGCAATCTTACGACGTGCACGTGTAGCACGACGGATGCGAGATGCTTTCTTATCCATAGTGATACCTTACTTCTTCTTAGCTTCTTTAGTACGCACATTTTCATCTGCGTAACGAACACCTTTGCCTTTGTAAGGCTCAGGAGCACGGTAAGAACGAATGTCAGCCGCAACTTGACCTACTACTTGCTTATCGCAACCAGTAATAACGATCTCAGTTTGGCTAGGGCACTCAGCTTTAATACCTTCAGGTAGAGCGTGCTCTACTGGGTGAGAAAAACCAAGAGTTAGACCTACAGCGTTGCCTTTCATAGCAGCACGGTAACCAACACCCTTAAGAGTTAGCTTCTTAGTGAAGCCCTCAGTAACACCCACAACCATGTTATTAACTAGAGCGCGAGCTGTACCAGCTTGTGCCCATGCGTTAGTAACACCTTCTTTCGGACCGAAAGTTAGGTTGTTTTCTTCCTGTGCAATAACTACGGCGCTGTTAAGAACGCGAGTAAGCTCACCTTTGCTACCTTTTACAGTAACTTCTTGGCCGTTTAGTTTCACCTCTACGCCAGCTGGAATAGCGACAGGTGCTTTAGCAACACGAGACATAATCTACTCCTTAAGCTACGTAACAGATGATTTCACCGCCAAGACCTGCTTTACGAGCAGCACGGTCAGACATCAGACCCTTGGAAGTAGAAACAACTGCAATACCAAGACCACCCATCACTGTAGGTAAAGAGTCTTTATTTTTATAAACTCTTAGACCAGGACGTGATACGCGCTTGATTTGCTCGATTACAGGTTTAGCTTGGAAGTACTTAAGAGTAACTTCTAGCTCAGGTTTTGCTTCGCTATCAACAGCGAAGTCTACGATGTAACCTTCAGCTTTAAGTAATGCAGCAATTGCAACTTTAAGCTTTGAAGAAGGCATTTTTACAGCAACTTTATTTGCTGCCTGACCGTTACGAACGCGGGTCAGCATATCCGAAATCGGATCTTGCATGCTCATAAGATTTACTCCAAATGATTAAGTGGCAATTACCAGCTAGCCTTACGAAGACCCGGAATCTCGCCTTTCATGCAAGCTTCGCGAACCTTAATACGGCTTAGACCGAATTTACGTAGGTAACCGTGTGGACGACCAGTTTGGTTGCAACGGTTGCGCTGACGTGATGCACTTGAATCACGTGGAAGAGATTGCAGTTTAAGAACCGCATTCCAACGATCTTCTTCAGATGCGTTTACATCGCTAATGATAACTTTTAGCGCAGAACGCTTTTCAGCGAACTTAACTACTAGTTTTGCACGTTTAGCTTCACGTGCTTTCATTGATTGTTTAGCCATAACAGTAACCCTACCCTTACTTACGGAATGGGAAGTTAAAGGCAGCCAGCAGAGCTCGGCCTTCCTCATCGGATCCCGCAGAAGTCGTGATAGTAATATCAAGACCGCGGACACGATCGACTTTATCGTAGTCGATTTCCGGAAAGATGATTTGCTCGCGAACGCCCATGCTGTAGTTACCGCGTCCGTCAAAAGACTTAGCGCTAACACCACGGAAATCACGTACACGTGGAAGTGCGATAGAGATTAAACGCTCTAAAAATTCCCACATGCGCTCACCACGCAAGGTTACTTTACAACCAATTGGGTAGCCTTCACGAATTTTGAAACCAGCTACAGATTTACGCGCTTTCGTGATAAGAGGCTTTTGACCAGAGATCGTTGCCATATCAGATGCTGCGTTTTCTAGCAGTTTCTTATCGTTGATTGCTTCACCAACGCCCATGTTTAGGGTGATTTTCTCAATCCTAGGGACTTGCATGACGCTTGTGTAGCTGAACTCTTTGGTAAGCTCAGCGACTACAGACGACTTGTAGTAATCATGCAGTTTCGCCATAGTAGAACTCCAAATTACTTCTAATTAGTTAGAAACAGTTTCGCCGTTAGATTTGAAGAAACGAACTTTCTTGCCATCTTCGATACGGAAACCGATACGGTCTGCTTTACCAGTAGCCGCGTTAAAGACTGCAACGTTAGAAGCATCAATAGCTGCTTCTTGTTCAACGATGCCACCTTGTTGACCTAGAGCCGGAACCGGCTTTTGGTGTTTTTTAACAAGATTAATGCCTTCAACAACAACTTTACCAGTTGTCAGAACCTTAGTTACTTTACCTTTCTTGCCTTTATCTTTACCAGCAAGAATGATTACTTCGTCATTACGACGGATTTTAGCTGCCATGTTGCCGCTCCTTACAGAACTTCAGGTGCAAGTGATACAATCTTCATGAATTTCGCGTTACGAAGTTCACGAGTCACAGGACCAAAGATACGTGTGCCGACTGGTTGCTCAGTAGTGTCATTTAACAATACACAAGCATTACTGTCGAAGCGAATGACAGAACCGTCTGGGCGACGAACGCCTTTACGGGTGCGCACTACTACCGCCTTCAGAACATCACCTTTCTTTACTTTACCGCGAGGAATCGCTTCCTTCACTGTAACCTTGATGACGTCACCGATATGTGCATAACGGCGGTGAGAGCCACCCAGAACCTTAATACACATTACCTTGCGCGCGCCAGAGTTATCTGCTGCGTCAAGTGTACTTTGCATCTGGATCATTGTTAGTGCTCCGCTAAATATTAAAACTAGACCCTCTCGGGTCGGGCTGCCTCTTTAAAAGGGACGCGAATTGTACCACCCTTTTTTTAAATTGGGTAGACAAAAAACAAGCGGCTCCAAAAAATTATTTGGAGCCGCTTATAAGTTATAGAATTACAAAGATTAAATCTTCGCTTTTTCTAGAACTTTAACCAATGTCCAAGACTTAGTCTTAGACAGAGGACGACACTCAGCGATTTCAACTTTGTCGCCTAGGCCACAAGTGTTGTCTTCGTCGTGTGCGTGTACTTTAGTCGTGCGTTTGATGAACTTACCGTAAATCGGGTGTTTTACAGTACGCTCAATAGCAACAACGATAGACTTGTCCATCTTGTCACTTACTACACGGCCTTGCTGGATGCGGTTAGTTTCGCTCATTATGCGCCTGCCTTTTCAGTCAAAACAGTTTTCACACGTGCGATGTCACGGCGTACAGCTTTTAGAGTATGAGTTTGCTGTAGTTGACCAGTTGCAGCTTGCATGCGCAAGTTGAACTGTTCACGTAGCAAATTCAATAGCTCAGCGTTAAGCTCTTCAACGTTCTTTTCGCGTAGATCTTGTGCTTTCATCACATCACCTGCTTAGTTACAAAAGTAGTTTTAACAGGCAGTTTACGTGCCGCTAGGCGGAACGCTTCACGTGCCAACTCTTCAGGTACGCCATTCATCTCGTACATAACTTTGCCTGGTTGGATTTGAGCAACCCAGTACGCAACTGAACCTTTACCTTTACCTTGACGAACTTCAAGAGGCTTTTCAGTAATAGGTTTGTCTGGGAACACACGGATCCAGATTTGACCTTGACGCTTAATGTGACGTGTCATAGCACGACGTGCCGCTTCGATTTGACGTGCAGTCAGGCGACCACGGCCAACAGCTTTAAGACCGAATTCGCCGAAGCTTACTTCAGTACCTTTAGCTAGACCACGGTTACGACCAGTCATAACCTTGCGGAACTTAGTACGTTTTGGTTGTAGCATCGTTCGACTCCTTACTTACGGCCTTTACGCTGCTTCTTAGGCTTATCGCCTTTTGGCTCTACTGCGTTAGCAGCTGGCATACCGCCTAGAATCTCACCTTTGAAGATCCAAACTTTAATGCCGATCACACCGTATTGAGTGTGAGCCGAAGAAGTTGCGTAATCAATGTCTGCACGTAGAGTGTGTAGAGGCACACGGCCTTCACGGTACCACTCTGAACGTGCGATTTCAGCACCGCCAAGACGGCCGCCTACTTGTACTTTGATGCCTTTAGCGCCTAGACGCATAGCATTTTGTACCGCACGCTTCATTGCACGACGGAACATAACACGACGCTCTAGTTGAGACGCGATGCTATCAGCTACAAGCTGACCATCTAGCTCAGGCTTACGTACTTCAGCGATGTTAATTTGCGCTGGTACACCTGCGATTTTAGCTACAGCTGCGCGTAGCTTCTCTACGTCTTCACCTTTCTTACCGATAACAACGCCAGGACGAGCTGTGTGAATAGTCACACGGATGCTCTTAGCTGGACGCTCGATAACGATACGAGATAATGATGCTTTTTGTAGTTCCTTGGTAAGGAACTGACGTACCTTGAAGTCGCCGTCTAGGTTGTCAGCGAATTCGTTGGTATTAGCAAACCATGTAGCATTCCAAGGCTTGACGATGCCAAGACGAATACCATTAGGATGTACTTTCTGACCCATTGCTTACTCTCCTAGTCTTTAGCGATCTGCTACAACAATAGTGATGTGGCTTGAACGCTTCAAGATACGATCCGCACGACCTTTAGCACGAGGCATAATACGCTTCATGATAGGGCCCTCATCTACGAAGATTTTAGCGACATTTAGATCGTCGATATCTGCACCTTCGTTATGTTCCGCGTTAGCGATAGCTGACTCAAGAACTTTCTTAACTAAAACAGCAGCTTTTTTGTTGCTGAAAGTTAGAATTTCTAGAGCCTGGTCTACCGACTTACCGCGAATTTGGTCTGCAACTAAGCGAGCTTTCTGTGGAGAAATACGAGCAAAGTTATGTTTAGCTAAAGCTTCCATCATCTACTCCTTATTTCTTCTTAGCTTTCTTATCTGCAGCATGACCGCGATAAGTACGAGTTGGTGCAAATTCGCCTAGTTTGTGACCGATCATTTCTTCGGTAACGAAAACTGGGACGTGCTGACGACCATTATGGACAGCGATGGTCAAACCAATCATTGTTGGGATGATCATTGAGCGACGGGACCAAGTCTTAATAGGCTTTTTGTCTCCGCTTTCCACCGCTTTCTCTACCTTCTTCAGCAAGTGTAGGTCAATAAAAGGACCTTTCTTGAGAGAACGTGGCATGGCGATTCCTCTTTATAAATTATTTAGTGCGACGACGTACGATGTACTTGTCAGTGCGCTTATTCTTACGAGTCTTGAAGCCCTTAGTAGGAACGCCCCAAGGAGATACTGGGTGACGACCACCAGATGTGCGGCCTTCACCACCACCATGTGGGTGATCCACCGGGTTCATTACTACACCACGTACGGTTGGACGTACGCCGCGCCAGCGTGAAGCACCAGCTTTACCAAGTTCACGTAGCATATGCTCAGAGTTACCAACTTCACCGATCGTTGCACGACCTTCAGAAAGAACTTTGCGCATTTCACCAGAACGTAGACGGATAGTTACGTATGCACCATCGCGAGCGATGATTTGAGCATAAGCACCAGCCGAACGAGCTAGTTGTGCACCTTTACCAGGCTTAAGTTCAACACAGTGTACAGTAGAACCTACTGGGATGTTGCGCATCGGCAGAGTGTTACCTGCTTTGATTGCAGCATCTACGCCAGATTGAATCTGGTCGCCTGCGTTAACACCTTTAGGTGCAATGATGTAACGACGCTCACCGTCTGCGTACAGAACTAGAGCGATGTTAGCACTACGGTTTGGATCGTATTCTAGACGCTCAACTTTCGCTGGGATGCCATCTTTAGTACGTTTGAAGTCAACCAGACGGTAATGGTGTTTATGACCACCACCGATGTGACGTACTGTAATACGACCGTTGTTGTTACGACCACCGTTCTTAGAGTTTTTCTCTAGAAGTGGTGCGTATGGCTTACCCTTGTGCAGGTCAGCGTTAACAACTTTAACGACGTGACGACGACCAGGGGAAGTCGGCTTACATTTAACAATAGCCATTTTTACTACTCCTGTTATTCCGCGCCGCCAACGAAGTCAAGATCTTGACCTTCTTTCAAAGTAACGTAGGCTTTCTTAACGTCTGAACGACGGCCTTCACGCATACCTTGACGTTTGGTCTTACCCTTTAATACAAGAGTATTTACAGACTTAACTTCAACTTCAAATAGCTTTTCTACAGCTGCTTTGATCTCTTTCTTAGTTGCATCTTTAGCTACTTTGAAAACGATAGTGTTCGCTTTCTCAGCTGCCATAGTTGCTTTTTCAGAGATGTGCGGAGCACGTAGAACTTTTAAGATACGCTCTTCAGTGATCATGCTAGCATCTCCTCAACTTGCTTAACTGCATCAGCAGTCATCAGAACCTTGTCGAAAGCGATTAGTGATACTGGATCAACACCAGCAACATCACGTGCATCTACTTTGTATAGGTTACGAGCAGCTAAGAATAGATTTTCATCTACTTCGCCAGTCACAATCAGAACGTCATTTAGCTCAAGCTCTTTAAGCTTAGCTACAAGTTCTTTTGTTTTTGGTGCTTCTACAGAGAAGTTATCAACAACGATTAGACGCTCTTGACGAATCAACTCAGAAAGAATGCTTTTCATAGCACCGCGGTACATTTTCTTGTTAACTTTTTGGCTGTGATCTTGTGGTTTCGCAGCAAAAGTAACACCACCTGTACGCCAGATTGGGCTACGAATTGTACCAGCACGTGCACGGCCAGTACCTTTTTGGCGCCATGGCTTAGCACCGCCGCCTGATACTTCAGAACGAGTCTTTTGAGCACGAGTACCTTGACGAGCACCTGCTGCATACGCAACAACTACTTGGTGTACTAGAGCTTCGTTAAAGTCACGTCCGAAAGTAGTCTCGGAAACAGTTAGTGCATCAGCACCTTTAACCATCAATTCCATTACTTACTCCTAGACGTTATGCTTTAACAGCAGGTTTTACGATCACGTTACCGCCTGTTGAGCCTGGTACTGCACCTTTAATAAGGAGTAGATTGCGCTCAGCGTCAACACGTACGATCTCTAGGTTTTGAGTCGTTACACGCTCAGCACCCATGTGACCTGCCATTTTCTTGCCTTTAAACACGCGGCCTGGAGTTTGACATTGGCCAATTGAACCCGGTGCGCGGTGAGACAAAGAGTTACCGTGAGTCATATCTTGAGTAGAGAAGTTCCAACGCTTGATAGCGCCTTGGAAGCCTTTACCTTTAGATGTACCAGTAACGTCTACTTTTTTAATTTCGTTGAAAAGTTCTACGTTTAGCTCAGCGCCAACTTCAAACTCTTCGCCGTTTTCTAAACGGAATTCCCAAAGACCGCGACCTGCTTCAACACCCGCTTTCGCGAAGTGACCAGCTTCAGGTTTAGTTACACGGTTAGCTTTCTTAGCACCAGTAGTTACTTGGATTGCTGCGTAGCCGTCTGTCTCAAGAGTTTTAACTTGAGAAATACGGTTCGCTTCAACCTCAACAACAGTTACTGGGATAGAAACGCCTTCTTCAGTAAATACGCGGGTCATACCCACTTTACGTCCGACTAGACCAATCATTATTCTTATCTCCCTTAACCTAGGCTGATTTGAACATCAACGCCAGCTGCAAGATCAAGACGCATTAGAGCATCAACAGTTTTATCTGTTGGCTCAACGATGTCGATCAAACGCTTGTGAGTACGAATTTCGTACTGATCACGTGCATCTTTGTTGACGTGTGGAGAGGTAAGAACAGTGAAACGCTCTTTACGAGTAGGAAGTGGAATAGGACCACGAACCTGTGCGCCAGTACGTTTTGCTGTTTCAACGATTTCCGCAGTTGAAGCATCGATTAGCTTGTAATCAAACGCTTTAAGGCGGATACGAATACGTTGGTTCTGCATGAGACAGAGCTCCAATTATTAAAAATTACACAAACAATATCGCCACTCAAGCTCGAAAGAACGAGAGAATGCCGATTGATTTATGTGAAACCGTAGCATCCAAGATTAGGACGCATTGTCAGTTAACTTTTGAAGTAAACACAAGGTTTACTATTTTTATTAACCGCGAACATAAGCTGAGTATACATTACTAGGTAAGACCTACTCCTCAGTGCTCATTGGTTCACAAACCGGCGTTAGCCAGTGCGATGCATTATACAGATCACGTTTTAGTATGCAAGTGGTGTTGGAAAAATAATCGGAATATATTTGTGCAGAGCATTCGAAGAAAAGTTGTGTGACAAAAGTAGAACGATAAGGAGCGGGGATGATACTAAGGGAAAGCAAAAAGAAGTGGTGGGAAAGTGGAAAAATAAAAGGGAAGCCGAAGCTTCCCTTTTCTTATGCAGTTCTTCTAATGAAGAGTGTGCAAAAATCTAAATGTTGCTATTAAGCGAAGATTTTAGCTACAACACCAGCACCAACTGTACGGCCACCTTCGCGG
>NZ_JBFRLX010000096.1:0-8167 GCF_041470165.1 Vibrio sp. 10N.286.46.A8 | reverse complement strand
TTTCTATTATTAGTGGTCTGCCCTGTTTTTTAATATCAATTAAATTGGTTTTATATATGCAATACGCACTAGGTTAAATTAATAAACAGATATCTGAACCAGTATACATAGTATTAGAAATACACAGAAATACCTTCCTGATTAGATCTTTAAATGATCCCTAATATTTTCCTCCTTCGCAATCTTACCTTGAAGTCAAAAGCTAATATTACTTTCCTAGTTTACTCTGCTTTTGATTTAACCTTTATTCAAAATTTCTTTATTTTAACTGTGTTTACGTAATTCCGTGGGTGAGAGTGCCATTCTGTAAGTTGTTAGATCATAATTGACTAGGCTTAATTCGTTGTGGGGTAGTGACACCTAGTTAGAGTTTACGAAATACCTCACTAATGACGGGTTATACATTATTCATAATAAATATGATTGTGTCTTTAAGGGGGGGGGGGCGGTGGGTTCTATTTAGATGTGGTTTTTCTATCTAATATAAAGCTTGGAATTGGTCTTTATCATCATTAATGGCTTGTTCTTTTCTTCTTTTGATCTCGGTTAAATCATTGAAATTAAAAGGTAAAATTAAGTAATAACTATTATATTTTAATTTTATGACTATTTTATTGTGCTTTTTCCCCTTTTTGATTGATTGTGGCGCGTGGTTGCATGCATGTGATTGTTTTTTGATATTTTCTAATGATTGTAATTCTTGATGGTTTATGTGTTAGGTCTTATATATTTTCACATTGTTTGTTTCCTTTTTTATGGTGAGGTGTCGATAGGATTAGCCTGAATCGAGTCATGTAGACACCTACGTTCGCTTTAAATTTTAAGGGATTTTTGAATTATGAATAAAGTGCTTATATTTTCTGCTTTGTCGTCAGCTATTATTTCTGGTTGTGGAGGAGGGGGCGGAAATAATACTGGAGGGACTTCAAGTAATGATGCACCTTCGCCTGTACAGCCTACAACTAAAATAGGCTATTTTCGAGACGCTCCGGTTACAGGGGTGGAGTTCCGTACCGAAACGCAATTGGGATTTACAGGAGAAGGGGGAAGTTTTAAATATCTAGAAGGTGAGACAGTCCAGTTCAATATAGGAACTCTGCATATTGGGAGCACTAAAGCTTCTAGAATCATTACCCCATTTGATATGACTTCTTTTTTGTCTGTTGAGCATGATGAAAATACAAATATGGTACGGGTTCTTATGTCATTAGACGAGGATGGAAACCCTGATAATGGCATTGAAATATCAAAAGTAACTCGAGAGTATTTATCGAATGATATTGATGCCAGTCATTTGGATATCACGAAAGATAGTGCGGTAGACGAATTTGCACTCGCTTTGTCACAGATCGATTCAGATAGAGTGGTTCCATCCAAGCGAGATGCAGTAGAGCATTTTAACGAAACAGTTAAATGTGCTCTGAGTGGTGTATTTTTGGGAGAGTACAGTGGTGACGGTCAAGGTGCTTTTCTAGTAGCAATTGAACCTGATGATTTGAAGCCTGTTGGTCTATTTAAACCGGAAGATAGTTACTTATATGAATGGTTTGGTTTTTCTGGCTTACCATTGGAGGTTAAAGGAGGAAGTCAACCGTTGGCGCTTGGCTCGAGCACTGAGGATGGAGAATATGCTGATGTAGCATTTTCGGCGGAGTTTTCGTTTGATGATGTTATTGGTAAATGGTCTCAATCTGGACAAGAGCTTGGTAGCTTGACAGGTGAACGTTTTGTTTCGAGTCAAGGTGATGCATCGATTAAGTATGTTGGAACATTTAAGACACCTGGTGAAGACTTCATTGGTGGGGTTATCCAGATTGTTACTACTAAGGACAATTTCGCGGCAGTAGACTGGTATGACACTGCTTGGAATAAGCAAGAGCACTATGGTTCGATGTTGGAGGATGATGGCGAAATTACCCTAACGTCTAGTTCTGAATATGAGACCAGTTTTTCTTTTAATATAGGAAATACAGCTGGTGAAAAGATCACTACCACGGTAAGAGACTCTCAAGGAGAAGAGGTTGAAGTTACTTTAAGCAGCTGTCGAATTTAAATCGTCTAAATTTTAATATATTTACCGGTGCTATAACTAGTAGTCACTGTCGAAGGCTAATGAAAGATATTCATTACCTAATGTTGAGTTTGGTAGGAAGGGTAGTATCCAGACCATAATAAATATTAAAGTTTAATAAAAAGACAACGAAGGAGTTGTCTTTTTATTGGCTCTTCAAAATCACCGCCTAGGGCGGTGGTGATTGTTTTTATGAATGGATATCAATCATCTTTTACTTTAGTTGAAAAGTATTTAACTAAGGCAGCTATTCGCTTCACTTTTATAAGCTGCCAAAGCAGGGATAAATTTTGTGTTTTTAAGTCCTAATATTGAAAATAAATTAGAATTTCGAGCTCCTATAACAGCGTTGTTTCTCCTTATGCTTGTAGCATGTGGCGGTGGCGGTGGCGGTGGCGGTGGCGGTGGCGGTAATATCATACCTGCTCAAGAAAGCCGTTTAGTTTTTGATACCGTTTCACATCAAAGGGTAGAAGTCGCATTTGGTGATTTTATATCGTTAACCCATAAAGCTAATGCAAATGGAGCCAATCGAGTACGTTATCTATCAACGGATCACGTCGTAGCTTCAGTCAATCCGGTTTCTGGAGAGGTTTATATTAACTCTCCTGGGACAACAACTATTATTGCGAACGCTGAAGGAGCTCGTCAGGAGTCCTACGAACTGGTTGTTAATGAGCCAAAAGAAGAAAGTCTACTTTTCCCTGGAACGATACTAAACGTTACGATTAATGATGGCCCTTTCTATAATTGGATTCCTGGGCCTTCAGTTAGTTCTTCTCGTTTAAAATATAGCTCTAGTAATGCCTCCGTCGCGTCAGTAGATCCTGATACAGGTAAGCTGACGATTATCGGGGAGGGTGAAGCTGATATCACGGCTACGCTACCTGCAACTAACACTCATACAGAGCAGCATTCAACTTACCGAGTGAGGGTCTCTAATGGAGCAGATATCGTCTCAAGAGAGGTGACTCATGATTTTAGAAACAAGAGGGTTCAAGTCGAGACTTCCTACGCTTCTGGGTATACAGAAACGGAGGAGGTTTGGGTTGGAGCTCCTGAACAGTTTGGTTTATGTGCAAAGAAAGATATTAGCGCAACTTCGTTTGTTATAGTTCGTAATTTAAGAACCAGTGACAATCGGCTATTCACAGACCGATGTATTGAAACTGTTGGAGCTGTCCCTGATATGAGACGAGGTTTGGAGCAACCGGTATGGGATGAAGTATTCTTAGATGAACCTGGTTTTTCCCCTGTTTATATGCATACTCCAGGGCAAATAACGAATACACAGGATGAGTTTCCACAAGGTGTCATAACTGACAGTGTGAGAACGGTCAGTTACGAGTCAGGGCGTATTGAAACTATAGTCACTCAATCGTTTAGAGAAGACCAAACACCATATGACTATAACAGTGATGGGGATAGAAACGACGACATAAGAATAAGTGAAGTCTATTGGGATGGCCGGTTAAATATTAGAGCATTGTCAATAAACGGACAATCGCTTCTAACTCAAGCCGGTAACGCGCCTATTAGGATAGAGATGCCAAGCGAGTATCCTAATTTCCTCAAGTTTCATGGGGATGTGAGCAGGGTTAGGGTTCATGTTCAGGCGTCTGAAAATGAAGGGCAATATTATGTGAAAATAGATACTATTGTGCCTGATGTTAAACTTCTTATCTTTGGTGTCAGTAACGATGGTCAATACAACGAGTTTAGAAGTGATTATTTTGACCGTACGGTTTTAGTTGATACTAAAAAAGATACCACTTTAGCAATTTATGTGATGAATGGAGAGCGTTTCTTAACACCACTCCCGTCGCATCCCAACTTTCAACTGGGACATGAACTGAAAGGACAATTCATCTTAAGTATTGTCGAGGCGGCATTAGATGAAAACCTACGTATTATTGAAGCGGCCAGTTTACGGAAGTTTACTGAATATTATAAGAGCTTGACTATGCGCTATACCCCTAATTTTGAAGCAAGCCATTATGCTGGTGGGAGGGTTTTCTTAGCGGGCAATCACCCTTATAACTCACGAGTGGCAATCCACGAGGCAGCTCATGGCTACCACGATAACTTTCTCTCTGATGGTTATGATAACCAAGATGTTAAGGAGCTTTATGATTTAGTTTCGCACGATACTTCTATTCGTTATGGTGATGAAGACAATACATATTGGAGAAAAAATAAATATGAGTTTTTTGCCGAGTTATTAACAACGTATATTTATCTTTCTGCAGATGAAAATGACGCATTTGCTTTATCTCAAGTAGACTCAAGCTTTTATTATACTTATGCAAAACCATACTTTGATAGCTTGTTTGGGATCTATTGACTAGAAAAATTATGTGCAGTTAACTAGATCCATTTATGTTGATACTACCAGCCAGGTATTACGAATATAATGAAACTTTGTATAGCGTAAATTCAGGCATGTGCGAGCTATTTTTATTTACTTAACAATGAGTCGTTATGGCGGAGATTTTGGAGTAGCTACACTGCATATTTAACAACCAACGAAGAGTTCGTAATTGCTCAACAGTCGGTAGAGCTTCTGTAATAGAGTATAAGAAAGTCAGATAACGAAAAGCGAGCCCAAGAGGCTCGCTTTTTTGATGTTCTTGTTCGGGATGAGTTGTCGTAGATCTGCTTGTTACCTGTCTCCTCTATTCGTTATCGAAGGAGAAAAAAGGCTACGAATGTAGCCTTAGAGTCATCTTGTATCGAAGCCCGCACCACTCGAGGGTGATACGCGCTATGACGATGTCGTAAGTTATGTCGTTTTGAGGGGAATGCTCGTTAGTTGAATTCCCCGTTTCTGCGAGAACGCTAAAAGACGAGAATATGGCATGCCTTCTTTGCTAATCATGTTTGTCAGTCAACATAGGCTACTGAGCTTGGTTCTTTGTAGATACAATCAACTCCAGTTACATTTCCGTTGCCGTCTTGATACTGTGCATAAACTTTCCACAAGCCATTTTTCCTCTCCCCTAAAACAGTAACCCGGGTATTATTCCCATAAGTAGTACCGTTAGAGCCATTCCCTTTACCGAAAGACACTTGAAACTCCTTTTTTATCGCTTGCTGTATTTTTGCTCCATCAAAGTCCCTATTTGGCTGAACATGCAAAAACTCAAGCCCGCCTCCTTTCCCCGGTCGGATAGCAAACGTACAACCTGTTAATTGAGTGGTAACAAGGAAGTTTGCAGAATCATAGTGGGTGACTTTAGAGATGGACTCAGGCTTAAGTTGTTCAAACTGAGATACCGGTATGTGGATGCATTGAAGAGCTTTAGCGCTACTTGATAGCGCCGTTTTAGATAAGCGCAAACGCATCTCTGGCATTTGAACACCTTGATTGATACCAAGCGCCGTATCTCCGAGGCTATATAAATAAAAGGTAAGTGCTCCTTTTGATTGGCCAGCACTACTAATGGAAAGCGGACAACGATGTAAAAATTGTTCTAAATTTCGATTCATTAGCTGAGCAGCTTGATCTAATGTCAATGGCATAAAACAGTCCTTTGTTATTATTCATGATCTGTATGAATGCTTATAAAAATAAGCTTCCGTTTATAAGCATATATGAACATATCTAAGACTTCGATATTTGCTAGCCATTAAGTGATGTCGACTTGAATTATTGAACATTATTTTGAGGTATGACCAGTTAATAGGCACGCCGTGCTAAAGGGTATTAATCCCATCCGTTACCTGGCTCAAACCTTTATTTATTTGCTGTCTTTCTCCCTATCGAAAAGTCCTTTTTCTGAGTATTTCCAACCGTCGAACCTCGTTTTTACCTACTTTTATACGACATTATCCAATGTCTTAAGAGGCTTGTTCTTTTTATGATTTTGTTCTTATTGATTATTTTGTAAATAGCAATGTTGCATATCGTGCTGGAGGGGTAGGCGGTAAAATATATATTGCAAATATAAATGATATTTGTTCTTATTCGCGTCCATTGTGATTTATAAACTAAACCGGAATTAGAATATGAACGTTAGATTGGCTTTCACCCCTCTCGCCTTGGCAATTGGAGGTGTATTAACCACAGTGGCTACCGTGTCGAATGCAATGGCTTCAGAAGAAGTAACGGTGGATGAAACCGTGCAAGTTATTGGTCATCAGTACGAAGGCTACGCGGAGCACATGCCGCAATCGGGTACCAAAACGGATGTCGAATGGCTCGATGTCCCACAAGCCGTATCAGTGGTCACTAAAACAGAGATGGAAGACCGTGGTGCAGTCCGTTTAGTGGATGCTCTTGATGGTGTTGCTGGTGTCAATAATACCTTAGGTGAAGGCAGTCGAGATCAGTTCGTTATTCGTGGTTTTGATGCGCTGAATGACATGTATCGCGATGGCATGCGTGATGATGGAACTTTACAGTCGTATCGAAGCCTATCCAATATTGAGCGTGTTGAAGTGGTAAAAGGCCCAGCAGGAGCTCTGTATGGTAGAGGCTCTGCCGGCGGTATCATTAACTTGGTCACCAAACGAGCGAATGGTGACACATTTACCAATGTGAACGGCAGTGTTGGCAGTAACAGCCAATTTGTAGGGCAGGTGGATAGCTCAATGGCGTTTTCAGATAAGGTCAATGGACGTATTAACCTGGAACACCGACAGGCTGATTCGTATGTTAACCATGTCGATTCGAATGATTTCTTTATCGCACCAACCATTCGAGTGCTGCCAGCTGAAGGGCATACCGTTGACTTAGATGTCGAATATGCACACCAAGAGCTGGTGCCATATCGTGGTGTTCCATCCAAAAATGGCAAACCTGTCGATGTCTCTGAGAGTTCTTTCTACGGTGGCACTAACGATTATCAAGAGTCCGATAGCCTGCGTGTTGGCATTAATTATGAGTGGCGCTTGAATAGCGAGTGGGTATGGACAAACCGAGCTGCATACAATCATATCGAACTTGAGCAAAAGGGCACGCGTCAAGGTACTGTGGCGGGAGATAAAGTTTCTCAAACCGTGAACAATTTCGGTTATGACCCTCGAACCACAACGACGATGCAATCCGAATTAGTGTGGGAAACCGATTCTAACCAAATGATGATTGGTGCGGATTATAACCAGATCAATATCGATTTAACGCTAGCAAGCGATAAAACCTTACCTCCGAAACACATCTATAATCCCGTCGTAGGAGCAACGCCTGATCCGGGTTTCAAGCCTTTCCGTGATAACACAACGACGACGACGGGTATCTACCTTCAAGACGTTTACACCTTGGGTGATCTATCGGTGATAGGTAACGTGCGCTATGACTCTATGGAACTTGAGCAGCAAAAAGCCGGGAAAGCCCAAGAGAAGCTAGATGATAACAAAGTGAGCTACCGTGGTGGCTTGGTCTATCGTATCAACAACGATATGTCGGTATACGCAAGCTTAGCTCGTTCGTGGCAATTGCCTTACTCCGGTATTTATATCAACCCTAAACTGGCTGAATTCTTCCATACCGATCTAAAAGAAGTGGGTGCGAAAGCTTACTTACTCGATAACGCTTTGATGCTCAATGCCGCTATTTTCCAAATTGATCAAGAACAACCACAAACCAATATTAATGGCGACGTTATCAATAAGATTGAAGCACGTCACCAAGGTATTGAACTGGAAGCTCGCGGTCAGATTACAGAGTTGTGGAATATTTCAGTTGGTTATAGCTACTTAGATGCAGAAGATAAAGATACAGGTAAAAAGCCGAATGATGTATCCGATCATCTGTTCTCACTCTGGAGTACTTACCAATTATACGAAAACTGGCGTTTGGGCGGTGGTGTGAAATACGTAGGGGACCGCTACGCAGGTAACAATGAAGCCGTCGCATTAGGTGATTACACCACTGTTGATTTGATGGCAGCGTACACCTCGGGTCGTCACAAAGTTCAAGCGAACGCTTATAACGTACTTGGCGAGAAATACATTCTTGGGGCAACCAGTGGTAAGTCGGGTACTAACCAGATTGGTTACGGAGCGCCAGCTGAATTCATGCTCAGCTACGGCTATCAGTTCTAAAAGCGAGTTCAGCTCTAAGAGTCGTTAATTTTTAAGCGTTATTACGTTTCT
>NZ_JBFRLX010000095.1:0-8066 GCF_041470165.1 Vibrio sp. 10N.286.46.A8 | reverse complement strand
AATTAGAAATATTAGACTTTAGTCGAAGTCAAAATCTTGATGGTACTTTCTGCCATACTGCTCAAGCTGGCGATCATGAGTATTAACTTGTAATTCGATATTACCCTCACCTTTATTAATTGCTTGATTGTTATCTACATGGGCTTCATTTTTCAAATCAGCCAGTTTCTCTTCAATATATTCTGTCGGTTCATTTAAAACATTCATGGAGGTTAATTCCTTTATCAGGTTTACTTTCGCTGATGGAAGAATATGAACGGACACTAGACCGTTTGAATATTCTTTCTCATCGTACAAAGGCTGAATGGCATCATTGCCACCTTCCTTAAATGGGTGAATGGAATACCACTTATCTTTTCGTTGCTCTTGCTGATCACAATCAGCCACATTGAATATCTGAGTTCTATTCAGGTCACATGGTGAGTTAAAAACACTAACCTTATGATAATCAATGGCTTTAATAATATTGATACAGTCTTTGCTTTGGCTATGACACACAGACCACAACGCATTTACCAGGTTATCTGTCCACTCAAGTAAACGGGTTGGAAACCCCTGTTTCTTGGCTAAACACATCAATAACCAATCGTTTATCTCGTGTGCACTCAACGAATGCCCGCCATAAACTCTCACGGTAGAAAGAAGCTCTTGTTCGACACGGCGAATATTCTTTCGATTTGAGCGACCTAAGCTTGGCATCAAGTTATTATTTTCATAATCACACACGTTATAAATCAAACCACGATGCCCACTACACTCTGTAATAAGTGAATCGATTATTTTATACAGCTCTTCGAGTGAGCTTATATAATGTTTATTTTTCACAACATGCATACTACGATTCACTTAATTTAAATTCTGTAAAATCCAAATATCAATAACCCTATCAATCGATGATAAAAACCAACCAATAATAACGATTGACCAATAGTCAACGAGTGTCGTTATTGTATTTTTCTAAAATGATAATAGGTATATATCTTCATAAAAAAGTATCAGTAATAGAACCATTCACTAAGGAGCTATGAGTTAATGGTCGATTAATAATAGCGAGTAACAAAGTTTATATAGCTAGAACCACTTATGTTCCTAATAAACATTTAATTAGTGTTCTAATGTTTAACTGGAAATTATTGAACTAAGCGTTTACGTTCTTAACCTAAGTACTTGCCAATACCCGTTGGTATTGCCCGACCACATTCTCGATAGCACTTTCTCTAACACTCTCGAGATTTCTGTGGCCGGACAAACTTCCTATGACTTATACGTAATCTTTGTATTTATCTAGGAAACGAACCGGTGTTGATAGTGCATCTCGGCGGAACGGGTCGCCCAATTCCTGAGTACACATGATTTCAATGATGGTTGTTTTGCCTTCATTCATCTGCATGTCGATGGCTTTTTGCAAGGTTGGACCTACATCTTCTAGCTTATCAACCGTGATACCTTCAGCACCCATTGCTCGTGCAATCTCTGCAAAGCTTTGGTTTTCAAGTTCACCGGCAACAAAGCGTCGGTTGTAGAAGTCGACTTGGTTCTTCTTCTCTGCACCCCATTGACGGTTGTGGAATACCACGGCTGTCACTGGAATATTATGGCGAACACATGTCATGGTTTCCATCAGGCTCATGCCCCACGCACCGTCGCCTGCATATGAAATAGCGGGACGATGAGGTGCCGCTGCTTTCGCACCAATGATGGTCGGGAATGCGTAACCACAGTTACCGAAACTCATTGCAGCAAAGAAGCTACGTGGTTTTTCAAAGCGTAAGTAGCTGTTTGCCACTGAGTTGATGTTACCGATATCCGTCGAGACCATTACGTCTTCTGGCATCGCTTTTTCTAGTTCACGCAATACTTGGCGTGGGTGTAGATATTCGCCACCAGAGAACGGAGTCTCGTGTGAGTTTTCCTCAATCATATCTAAGCTGAACGAGTCACGTTCGTGTGTCCACTCATCAAGCTCTTTTTCCCAAAGTGCTTTTTCTGTAGCGACGGTATCTTGGCGAGCGCCTTTGTTGTCATCACACAACAGTGCGCGGCCTTCCAATCTTTCAGATAGAGCAACCGCTGCTGCTTTCGCATCACCACAGATACCAACCGAAATCTTCTTAACCAGACCAAGCATCTTGTTGTCAGCATCAATCTGAATGATTTTCGCGTTCTTCGGCCAGTAGTCCATGCCATGTTGAGGCAAGGTACCAAATGGACCAAGACGTGTACCCAAAGCGATAACCACATCCGCTTGAGCCATCAATTTCATTGCTGCTTTCGAACCTTGGTAGCCTAAAGGACCACACCATAATGGGTGACTCGCAGGGAAAGAATCATTGTGTAGGTAGCTGTTCACAACAGGAGCACCCAGTCTTTCTGCTAATGCCGCACACTCTTGAACTGCATCGGCCATGACCACGCCGCCACCAGAAATGATGACTGGGAATTTCGCTTCAGCAATCAGGTCTGCTGCTTCATTTAGAGATTTTTCACCACCTGGACCACGGTCTAAACGCGCGGGTTTAGGGATTTCAGTTTGAGTTTCACCGTAGAAGTAGTCACGAGGAATATTTAGCTGAGTTGGACCCATTTCGCTCATCGCACGGTCGAAGCATCGGCCTGTGTATTCCGCCATACGATCTGGGTGCGTTACGTGACCTTGATACTTAGTAAACTCTTGGAACATTGGAAGCTGGTTACATTCTTGGAAACCACCTAAGCCCATTGTTTTAGTGCCTGTCTCTGGCGTCACAATTACGACCGGGCTATGTGCCCAGAACGCAGCTGCAATTGCTGTTACACAGTTACTGATACCCGGGCCATTTTGCCCGATGACTACACCGTGGCGACCCGATACACGGGAGTAACCATCTGCCATGTGGGCAGCGCCTTGCTCGTGTACTACTGGGACCAATCGAATGCCAGCAGGAGCAAAGATATCCATTGCGTCCATAAATGCCGACCCCATGATGCCGAACATATCGGTAACATCATTAGCAACCATAGTTTCAACGAACGCTTCTGATGGTGTCATTGTTACTGTGCCGGAAACAACCGTACGTTTTTCTTGCTCGCTCATTCTTCCATTCTCCTTGAGTTAACCAAAATTTCATTTTTCGGAATGAATTGTCTCTTTTTCGAATTCATTTTCACCTTAGTAGTAGAATTTTTGCGCGTCAACTTTTTATATTAAAATGGAACAATTCATTCTAATTAATAAAACTGGATCACATTATTGGTAGTTTTTCGTACAAAAAGTGCCGTTAACTTAACTGGAGCTGTTAATAATCGATGACATATCGCGATAGCAGCGACAAGTAATGAGCTATATAGAGGGAAATATGATGAAAGAGGCGGAATTGGTACCAACGCAGCCGGTAAGCGTGAGAGAACGCTTTGGCATCGACAGCAACCTAACGGTGATGGCATTTGAACATCCGGGTGAATATGTGCCGAAAGTCGACCCAAATTACTGTTTTGATCCTGAAGTAACGCTGGCTATATTGGCGGGGTTCGCCTCCAATCGTCGCACATTGATACAAGGCACACACGGAACGGGCAAGTCGTCCCACATTGAGCAAATTGCCGCGAGATTGAATTGGCCGTGTTTGAGGATCAACCTAGACGGACACTTAAGTCGATTGGATTTCATAGGTAAAGACAGCATCGCCATTAAAGACGGAATGCAGGTGACTGAGTTTAAAGAAGGTATTCTTCCTCAGAGCATTCAACAACCCATCGCACTGGTATTAGATGAGTACGACGCTGGTCGTCCTGATGTGATGTTTGTGATTCAACAGTTATTAGAACAAGACGGAAAATACACCTCTTTAGAACAAAACCGAGTGATCACGCCTCACCCTTCTTTCCGCCTGTTTGCTACCTGCAACACGCTTGGCTTGGGTAACTTTTCAGGTTTGTATTCGGGTACTCAGGTGCTTAACCACAGTCAGTTAGATAGATGGAACATCATCGCCACGCTCAACTATTTAGATCCACAACATGAAACCAAGATCGTGTTATCCAAGCTTCCAGAGCTGAATAATGAAAGTGGCCGACAACTGGTTGAGAAAATGATCGCAACGGCAGGGTTAACGCGCAACGGGTTTCGGGCTGGCGACCTTTCAACGGTGATGTCTCCGCGAACGGTGCTCACTTGGGCTGAAAACATCCAAATATTCGACGATGTAGCGACGGCATTTAGGCTTTCATTCTTAAATCGCTGTGAAGACGAAGAGAAAGAGCTGGTTAGCGAATACTATTTCCGTTGCTTTGGTGAAGCCTTGGAAGCGCCTACTCAAAACTATTCGCACTCGGAGTCGTAAACCATGGCCAATGTTTCTTCCCAGCAGAAAAAGATCCTCGATATTGGTGTGTCTGTCGCCAGAGCAATCAGTGGTGAACCCAATCTGAACTATCGGGGAGAGCGTCTCTATAAAGGCAATAACCCCTGTTATTACCAGTCCGCACATACTAACGATCTCACCTTTGTGTCTCGCCACGAGCTGAAAAACAGCAAGCTATCGATGCAAGGCAAGATCGATTCATCGGCACTGCGACTATTGCTTTCAGACGCTGACCTCCACTATTCATTACGCCCTAAAAACGAAGTCGAACGTCTGTTATACGATTTCTGCGAACAGGTTCGAATTGAATCTCAAGTCCCGCCTTATCTAAAAGGCGTGACCACCAGCATCCAATTCAACTTTGCGTATTGGAGCAACCAATATCATCAAAATGGCTTTACCGAATCACGAATAGGCATGTTGCTGTTTACACTGATGCAAGTCATCTACACCCGCTTAACTGGCGTTCCGGTGTCTGAGCCTATCGCTGAGACCATTGAATCGACTCGCGCCGGCATCGTGCCTACTTTTGGGCACAGCCTAAAACGTTTAAAGCAACATAAAACCGACCAACAACTGTTTGCACACTGCGCCAATGATCTTGCAGCCCTTGCACAAGAGTTAATAACCCAAGAACAAGAGAGCGATAACTCGCCCACACCAACAGTCGAAGAAGACATTAAGATCCTTGCGCAGCTTGCCTTGATTGTTGATGGAGACATTCAAGATGAAGACGTCGATACCGACATCACAGGCAGTAGCAAGGTATTCGAGCTGTCGGGTGCAAATTATCAGGTCTTTAATTCAGAATTGGATCAAGTCATCGCGGCAGACAAACTCGTCAGGCGCGCCCTATTACTCGAACTGAGACAAAAGCTCACTGATGAAATCATGGCGAGACAAGTAAACACTCGCCGTTTGGCCGCTATGCTCACTAGTTTTGTTGCCACGCCGCAGAGGAACCGACGTCAGGACCATTTAGAAGAAGGCATTGTTAACGCCACTACCATCACCAAGCTCATCACTTCGCCATTGGATCGTACTGTCTTTTATCAACCTGATATCGGTGCATCTCATCAATGTGCCATCACGTTTTTGATGGACTGCTCAGGTTCAATGCAAAAGCACAGTCACAAGCTAAGTTTGTTGATAGATACGATTCTCAAATCCGTAGGATTGGCTGATATCCCATTTGAGATCATTGGCTTCACGACCAACAATTGGAACGGTGGCAAGGTCTATCGACAGTGGCTTAAACAAGGCCAACCAAAGCATCCAGGCCGCTTGAACGAAGTTCGGCACATCGTGTTTAAGGATTTTGATACGCATTGGAGACGATCTCGCCTTGGCATTGCGAGTCTTCGTAAAGCAGATGTCTTTAAAGAAGGGATTGATGGCGAAGCGGTGCAGTTCGCTAGCCAGCGGTTGCAACAGCACACTGCTCAGCGAAAGGTTTTGATCGTGTTCTCAGACGGCTGCCCAATGGATACCGCCACCAGCACCGCCAACGATCAGTTCTATTTGGATAACCACCTCAAACAAGTGATTGAACGTGAGTCGATCAAAAACGGAATTGAGATTCATGGTGTGGGGATGGGCGTCGATTTGAGCCCATATTACCGCAACAACATTACCTTGGACGTACAAGAGAGCTGCTTGTTCGGGCTATGTAGGAACATCTTTGAGATGCTAAAGCGCTGACGTGTCAGTGAGGAGGGTGTCATCAAGCATTAAACGAGAATCAAGCCCTCCTCCTTCAAAGATAATTTTGATAAAGAAAACGTTCTAAGCCAAAAACAACGACCATGCAGAGACCGCCATCAAGTACCCACCAATCAACATCAACACAATAAACACTAACTTTCTGAGTTGATCATTAGACAACGGCGGTGGGAAACGTCGAGCAAACATCGTGACAAGCGCCACCAAGGGAACAGCAATAGCAGATAACCACAGTATGCTCTGTTCCATGTCGCCTGCAGCGTAGACATTGACAGTACGCGACATCGACGTACAAGCGAAAACCATCAGCAGTGTGCTTCGCACCAGATCGAGCGTAAAAGGCTGCCGATAAAGATGATAAACAATCGGTGGACCTGCCATCCCAAATAACCCACCCGCGAGCCCAGAACTAAAACCAGATAACAAGAAAGTTACCGTTGCCGAACGGTTCTTTCTGGTTTTAGGTTTGAACATAAAACTCAAACCTGCGAATAGCACCATCGCACCCAATAGTCCTCGGAGAATATGCGTTGCCGAATCGCTTAACTCGTCCAGCAAGTACACCCCCATCGAAACGCCGGGAATAATACCGATGACCAACACCACCAGAATCTTGAGTTCTCCAAGCAGTGGCTTACCCATCAATGCAACCAAGCAATTGAACAAGGTCACAATACTGACCACAGCGGCTATAACGGGTAAGGAAACCAGATTAAGGCTAACCGTTAAACCAATCACGATGATACCGAGGCCAAATCCGGTGACAGTTTGAAAATAGGTACCCACCGCGATGGTGGCAAGAATAGCGAGTAAAACAGGTAACTCCATCAGCAGTCCTAGTTAGGTTGTTTTTGGGGGTTGATTTAAATGTGAGTATCAGCTTCAGGAGCTAGATTTTAGTATCTAAAATCAAATGTCGATTCATCTCTTTTTTCAGAATCAGCCGCCACGTCAGTCTTTGAATTTGCTGTTTTTCCTTGCTGCGCTTGTACCGCGGTCACCGCGATCACATTAAAGATGTCTTGTGCGTTACACCCTCTTGATAAGTCATTCGCAGGTTGATTCAACCCTTGTAATAGTGGACCAATTGCAACTGCCCCGCCTAATCTTTCCGCAAGCTTATAACCAATATTGCCTGCTTCTAAATTGGGGAATATCAATACGTTCGATTGACCTTTCACCTCTGAATCTGGCAGCTTTTTTGCGGCAATCTCAGTCACAATCGCGGCATCGAGTTGAACATCCTGATCGACGGCGATTCCGGGACAACGTTGTTTCACTAACTGAGCCGCGTTACGAACCTTATCGACCGATTCGTGCTTGGCACTGCCGTTGGTCGAAAACGACAGCATTGCGACTTTAGGCTCTTCCATCAGTAGCGTTTGAGCACTGTTTGATGCGGCTACGGCAATCGATGCTAGCTCGGTTTCATTGGGGTTAATCACCAAACCACAGTCACTGAAAATCATGCCGCCTTTAAGATTATGGAAAGGCTCACACAACATCATCAGAAAAAAACTGGACACCAATTCACTGTCTGGCGCGGGGCCGATAATCTGAAGCGCAGCTCGCACCACATCAGACGTGGTATAAACCGCACCATTAACTGTGCCATCCACCAGCCCCTCTCTGACCATCAAATTGGCAAAAACGAGTGGGTCTAGAACCAGCTCTAGCGCATCATCGTAAGTCATACCTTTCGCTTTTCTTAATGTATACAACCGCTCAGCGAGGACTTCTTTGAGTGATGACGCTTGTGGGGAGACAATGTGAATGCCTACAAGATCAATGTGATGTAATTCTGCAGCAGCGATGATCGCTGGTTCATCCCCGACTAGGGTGATGTGAGCGAGCTGTTTGTCTATCGCCATTCTTGCGGCTGCTAGTACTCGCGGGTCCTCAGCTTCACTCAAAACCACTCGCTTACGATCTAAGTGAGCCTTATCAATAATCCGTTCAATCGCCTTCATCTTAAATTCCATTTATTGAGATTAATTGTTCCAT
>NZ_JBFRLX010000094.1:0-10558 GCF_041470165.1 Vibrio sp. 10N.286.46.A8 | reverse complement strand
AAAAATCAGCTCGAAAGAGCAACACGCCCTAGACTTATTCGCCCAGCTTAAAGAAGCTGAGCGATAAAATGCTTTAGAGTATATAGCGGGTTAACCGCCGATTGACGCCAAGTTTGGAGTCATGCCGCTGTTGCCATCATGTAAGAAGTGGCTAACGGACTTGGTTTGAAGCTGAGCCTGAATTCGATCAATGAGTTCTTGCTCTTGTTGATCTTCTTGAATCAGATCTCTCAGTTCAACACCATGGTCGCCAAACAGACATAAGTGAAGTTTACCGGTCGCAGAAACACGCAGTCGGTTACAACTCTCACAAAAGTCTTTCTCGTAAGGCATGATCAAACCGATTTCACCCTGGTAGTCTGGGTGGACAAACACTTGCGCAGGGCCATCATTAACGGCTTTGACTTTTAACAGCCAGCCATTAGCAATAAGCTGGTTGCGAATCGCAACGCCAGACACATGGTGTTTATCGAACAACTCGTCCATCTCGCCGGTTTTCATCAGCTCGATAAAACGTAATTGAATAGGTTTGTCTTTGATCCAATTAAGGAAGGCTGGTAATTCCTGACTGTTGAGGTCTTTCATTAATACAACGTTGACTTTGACTTGTTCAAAGCCAACCTCAAACGCTTTATCAATACCTCGCATAACCTCAGTAAACTTGTTCTCACCAGTGATCTGATGGAACATGCGCGAATCTAAGCTATCCACGCTCACGTTTATATGGGTTAAACCAGCATCACGCCATTGCCCTACTTGTTTCTCCATGCGGTAGCCATTCGTTGTGGTGGCTACTTTTTCGATGCCTGGAGTAGAAGCAACGGTATGTATGATTTCAGGAAAGTCTTTACGCAGACTCGGCTCTCCGCCAGTAATGCGGATCTTTGAGGTACCACAATCAGCAAACGCTTTAACAACGCGTTTGATCTCAGGAACACTTAAAAAAGACGAGTTTTTTTGCCCTGACGGTTTATAACCATCTGGCAAGCAGTAAGTACATTTAAAGTTACAGACGTCTGTAACCGACAAGCGCAAGTAATAAAACTTGCGATGGAATCTATCTTCGAATTGTTGCGCCACGGAACACCTTTCCAAACACGGGAGGCATAATCATTTCCAATTAAGCCCTTGTGACAACATGTCACTGGCTCTTGATGCGTATCGGTACAGCAAATACCACTGTGCGACTTAGCATGCGAGAGCTCGGAGTTATGGCAACTGCGCTTTATATTCACACGCGCAGTAGCTGAGTAATAAAATACTTAATATTTGTACGTGAATCTAGCTTTGATGACAAAAAACGAGTCACATCGGCAAAAAAAACGTATCAAACCCTCAAAATAACTCTTGTTGAGTATCTGACGAGAAGCATTTAACCTAAATTATAGTTGGTAATAATCTAACAAGAACAAAAAATGAATATTTACTCTTCAAAAAAAGTGGTCGCAATTGGTGGTGGTCACGGCTTAGGTCGTATGCTTGCGGCATTAAAAGACTTTGGTAGCAATGCGACAGGCATTGTTGCAACGACAGATAACGGTGGATCAACCGGGCGTATTCGAGATTGCCAAGGTGGCATCGCTTGGGGTGATACTCGTAACTGTATCAACCAGCTAATCACCGAGCCTTCGATCAGTTCGATGATGTTCGAATACCGATTTCGCGGTCAAGGTGAACTCGATGGTCACAACCTCGGAAACCTGATGCTTACTGCGCTAGACAACCTTTCTGTTCGCCCATTGGAAGCAATCAACCTGATTCGTAACATGCTTAAGGTCGATGTAAATATTGTACCAATGACGGAACACCCTTCCGATCTCACCGCTTTATCAATGGACGGCCGTTGGGTAACCGGCGAAACCAACGTTGATGACATGACAGAAAAACTGCGCATGATGGACTTGTCTCCAGAAGTGCCTGCGACCAGAGAAGCCGTTGCAGCTGTCGAACAAGCAGACTGTATCGTGCTTGGTCCGGGAAGTTTTCTAACCAGTGTTATGCCGCCCCTTCTACTGCCAGAGATTGGTAAAGCGATCGCAGATAATACTAAAGCCAAGGTTATCTTCGTTGAAAACCTGTCGCCAGAGCATGGACCTGCAGGGAAAATGACGCTACAAGAGCAATTGGAGTGGTGTGAACGTACCTGCAAGACAAGAAAAATCGACATTGTATTGGGTAACGCGCCCCATCCGGAACTTGAAGGGCTATGGAATTGCGTGACTGCTGACCTTGCCTCTCCAAATAGAGATTGGAGACACGACCGCGTAAAACTCCAACAAGCAATTAGGGATCAGTTGGTTTAACTCGGTTTTCTGAATCTATTTACCAAACAAAAACAAAAAGGAGCACGATGCTCCTTTTTAAGTTCATTGATGACTGACCACTTTAGAGCGTTAAAGCTCTGTCATTAACTGCTGGTACTCTTGGTAGGTGGATAACAAAATATCCTGCATACCTTGAAAGTCGACCTCTGTCATTGGCAGCGCTTGTTTCACTTTTGCATCTAGGCTAATCGCAAAACTACACAAAGAGTCCGCTCCAAAGCTCGCAGCACTACTCTTAAGTGCATGGCTAATATCCGCTAAATACTTAGATGTGTCTGACTCTTTATTTAGCTCTAAATGTTCGTAGTATCCCTTCAGTTCACCTAAAAATATTTCCAGTAACACTGGGACATTCTCTTGCCCTATTTCACCGGCAAGCTCATCAACTTTTTGCTGATTTAATATTATCGTCATTGCTCTTTTCTTATTATTTGGTGATTACTGCTTCGCATTCCATGTTTGCAATTTTCGGTATATCGTCGATGGACTGACATCCAAGAAACCTGCCGCGCGAGGAACGTTACCGTCACACGCTTTGATGGCCTGTTCGATAGCCGTTTTCTCAGTGATCCACAATGGGAAAATATCTTTTACCGTGATGTCTTCGTTCTGCTTCTCTTTTAAACGGAGACTGTTTTCAATTGGTTGGTTCAATGGCGGTGGAAGCATATTGAGAGTAATCTCTTTACCATTATTCAGTACCACTACATTTCGCAACACATTTTGTAACTGACGAACGTTCCCCGGCCACTCATATTGATTAAAGCGATCGAGTACTTCTTCAGCAAAACGTACGAACGCCTTACCTTCTTCGACAGACATATAACCCAGCAATGAATATGCAATTTCGATGACATCGTCACCACGCTCACGCAATGGCGGCAAATGCAATGGAATCACATATAAACGGTAGTACAAATCTTCTCTAAAGCGACCTTCTTGAACTTCTTTCCAAGGGTCGCGGTTCGTTGCACATACGAAACGAACATCCACACTCTTCATCTTCGAAGAGCCGACTTTTTGAAAGGTACCAGTTTGAATGAAGCGGAGTAGCTTAGTTTGCAGCTCTAAGTCCATTTCGCACAATTCATCGAGGAACAGGGTTCCACCATCTGCAAGTTCAGCCGCGCCTTGTCGATCCGTTGCCGCCCCAGTAAAGGCCCCTTTAACGTGACCAAACAGTTCACTCTCAATCAAATCTTTAGGAATCGCTGCACAGTTGATCGCGATAAATGGCTTATCGCCACGCTTACTCGCAGCGTGAATGGCTTCAGCACATACCTCTTTACCGGTACCACTTTCACCTGTGATGAAAATACTGGCTTTGCTCGATGCGGCAGAATCGATCGTTCGGTAAACCTGCTGCATGGTTTGACTACTGCCAATAAAGCCTTGATAGTTCTGATTTCCTGGATGTTCCGAGCTATTTTTAAGTTTAGTGGCTTTGCGGATCGCGTTGTTCACCGTAATACGAAGTCGGTCGGCTTCACACGGCTTGATAAGGAAATCTTGGGAACCATGTCGCATGGCTTCTACTGCGGTATCAATAGAGCCGTGAGCAGTCATGAAGATAACGGGAACTTCCGGATATTTTTGTTTTACAGCAAACAGTACATCCATACCCGTCATATCGGGCAGGCGTAGATCTAATAAAATGAGGTCTGGGATTCGATGGTTCAAACTCTCGATTGCATCGCGGCCAGTACCAACAATGTTAATATCAATTTCGAGCGGTGTAAGATACGATCGATATAACGCTGCTACCGACGCGGTATCTTCTACCATTAACAAATACTTCGATTTGTTATCTAACGTTTTTGATTGCATATCCTAGCCATTTATAATTTGCATTTCTTATTATAATCGCATTCCGCTTTGCATTATGCAAATTAACCACACTATTTATACTGTGTTCGTTTGCTTGCTTCAAACAATCAATGTGTTATCTATGTGGCACGAACGATGCAGTTATCTAAGTGACCTTCGGGTCACCTAGCCAACTGACGTTGTTAGTGGACAGAGTGTTCACAAACGTAAGCCAGTAGAACATTTACTACTGGCTGTTTTTTTGCCTGAAACACTCTCAATTCTTGTATTGAGGGGAACAATTCTTCGAATGGAAAGTGAGATTAGCTGTTGGTAATAAACTGCTTTCTTAGCTGCTCAATTTCATCACGCTTTTGTGCGGCCAATTCAAATTCTAGATTCTGAGCATGCTGATACATCGCAGCTTCTAGCTTGCTGATCTCTTTATCAAGCTGTTGCGGTGTAAGTACGGCATAACTTTCAGAAGGCTCTGCCACCTTAGATAGAGGAACTTGCTTCGATTGGCGCTGCTGCTTCGACTTGGTCAGATCACCCAGTTCCATAATGTCTTTGATATTACGTTTCAACGCTTGCGGAGTGATGCCTTGTTCTTCATTGTAGGCTTGCTGCTTCTCACGACGACGATCGGTTTCATCAATCGCTTTTCTCATCGACTTAGTAATCGAATCACCATAAAGGATTGCTCGACCTTCCAAGTTACGAGCTGCACGGCCAATGGTCTGTATCAGAGAACGCTCAGAACGTAAGAAGCCCTCTTTATCAGCATCAAGAATCGCCACCAGCGATACTTCCGGCATATCCAAACCTTCTCGAAGTAAGTTAATGCCTACTAACACGTCAAACTCGCCCAAACGTAGGTCTCTGATAATTTCTACGCGTTCAACGGTATCGATATCAGAGTGCAAGTAACGAACTTTAACGCCATGCTCACTCAGGTATTCAGTTAAGTCCTCTGCCATTCGCTTAGTTAGCGTCGTGACAAGTACACGCTCTTCTTTCACTGAACGTATTCTGATTTCAGACAATAGGTCATCAACCTGAGTCGCGACAGGCCTTACTTCAATAATTGGGTCTAACAAACCAGTAGGACGCACCACTTGATCAGCAATCTCACCGTCTGATTTCTCAATCTCATAATTACCCGGCGTGGCCGACACAAAAATAGTCTGAGGAGCGATCGATTCGAACTCTTCAAACTTCATTGGTCGGTTATCTAACGCTGAAGGCAGACGGAAACCAAATTCAACCAAGGTCTCTTTACGAGAGCGGTCACCTTTATACATTGCGCCAATTTGCGGCACGGTAACGTGTGACTCATCGATAATCAAAAGGCCGTCATTTGGCAGGTAATCAAACAAGGTTGGCGGTGCTTCACCTTCATTACGTCCACTCAAATAGCGAGAGTAGTTTTCAATACCCGAGCAGAAACCCAGCTCGGTCATCATCTCGATATCAAACTGAGTTCTTTGAGAGATACGCTGTTCTTCTAGAAGCTTATTATTGTCTTTTAAATATTGAGCTCTATCACGCAACTCATCCTTAATCTTCTCAATCGCTTCAAGGATTTTCTCTCGTGGAGTTACATAGTGCGTTTTTGGATAAACCGTAAAGCGAGGCAGGTCTCTTTGCTTAACCGCACCAGTTAGTGGGTCAAAGATACTGATGCAATCCACTTCATCATCGAACATTTCAATTCGCACGGCATCTTGTTCAGATTCAGCCGGGAAGATATCAATCACTTCACCACGCACGCGGAATTGACCTCGTTCAAATGCGACGTCGTTTCTTGAATATTGTAGCTCCGCCAAACGGCGCAAAATATCACGCTGATCCATAACCTCACCACGACTCAAGTGAAGCATCATTTTCAAATACGATTTAGGATCACCAAGACCATAGATAGCCGATACAGAAGCCACAATGATGGCGTCTTTTCTCTCTAATAAGGCCTTGGTCGCCGAAAGTCTCATCTGCTCGATATGAGCATTCACCGACGCATCTTTCTCAATGAACGTATCTGTGGTTGGTACATACGCTTCAGGCTGGTAGTAATCGTAGTAAGAAACGAAGTATTCAACGGCATTATTTGGAAAGAATGACTTCATCTCGCCATAAAGTTGAGCTGCCAACGTTTTGTTAGGCGCTAACAAGATTGCAGGTCTTTGAGATTGGGAAATGACGTTAGCAAGGGTAAATGTTTTACCAGAGCCCGTTACCCCTAATAGAGTTTGATGTGCCAAACCAGAATCTAGTCCATCTAGTAATTTGGTAATCGCCGTCGGCTGGTCACCGGACGGACTGTAGTCCGATACCAAGTCAAAGAGTTTACTCATAGGTCGCCATTTCCATACTGTTTATTTAATCAGGTCATTGTCACTCTAGGAGGAGTGTCGTTGCAACTATTATCTAGAGAAATGCATCTTAAGATTAGATATCAGTTATAGCTTTTATTTTTGGAACTTGGTATTATCCGTGCCCCTGCAAGATCTCTTCAGCTAAATTACTCGATTTTTAATCCACTACTTTTCCCCAAAAAATCTAAAAATAGCACTTGTTTTACTGTTTATTTTATAATCTTAAAAAGTTATACAATCGTAATGTTTCGATATAAAACTTTTAAATACATCACGTTACCGCAGATTTTAACATTTTCAGATTTATCCCAATTATTGTTGTTAAAGTTTCACGCACATACTTATCCACAATTTTGGTGGATAACTAAAGCAAAGCTAAATCTGATAAGGCGTTCAAGAAAGTAAAGTTTTTTATCTTATTTTTTTCTGCTATTTTTTATTGACAGAAAATAGGAGTCTTATTAGAATTCGCGTCGCTAACAAGCAATTCCCCTTTAGTTCAGTTGGTAGAACGGCGGACTGTTAATCCGTATGTCGCAAGTTCAAGTCTTGCAAGGGGAGCCAAATTCAGAAAAAGCTCAATCGAAAGATTGAGCTTTTTTCGTATATAACTGCGACTAACTTGTTCCAAGTTAATGTCACACCCGAATCGTCGGACCGTGCTACCCGCCCGCGTTTAAGTCTCGACAAGGGGACCAAATTTAAAGAAGCCGCATCACTCGATGCGGCTTCTTGCGTTTTAGCGTACTCACTTTCCTAAAAGCCCTCTAAGCAACCGAGCAACAGCCCTGAGTTAGCAACAATCAATTGACTCAAAAGTGAGCTATTTACTTCAACCAATTTCGACCTTTTGGCCGAAGACAAAAGTGAAATCACTGAGTACTCAAATGATCAGACAAAGATCATTGTGATATACCGCTGCACGCTCACACCATCAAAATCTATGTCTATACTTACTGCAGCTTTGGTAATCAATCGATTACCTGATGTTTTTTTCACCAAGTGTCTAAATCCCTAGTGATCCTTGGTTGTTATTAGGTGAGCAAAACAGGATAATATCGGGATCGGAATCTCAAGAATTAATCCATTATGACCGAATACCTTTTGTTGTTGGTTGGCACAGTGCTGGTCAATAACTTTGTGCTAGTGAAGTTTTTAGGGCTATGTCCTTTCATGGGAGTTTCCAAGAAGTTGGAGACTGCAATTGGCATGGGCCTCGCGACGACTTTCGTTCTAACGTTAGCGTCGGTATCTGCATACCTAGTAGAAACCTACATCCTTACCCCTCTGGGTATTGAATACCTGCGTACCATGAGTTTCATCTTGGTTATTGCGGTGGTTGTTCAATTTACGGAAATGGTCGTTCACAAAACCAGCCCTACCCTTTATCGCCTATTGGGTATCTTTCTGCCTCTTATCACCACCAACTGTGCGGTATTAGGTGTGGCACTTCTGAACATCAATGAAAACCACAACTTCATTCAGTCGATCATCTATGGTTTTGGCGCAGCGGTGGGTTTCTCTCTTGTATTGATCCTATTTGCTGCAATGCGTGAACGTATTGCGGTTGCTGATGTTCCAATGCCATTTAAAGGCGCATCGATTGCGATGATCACAGCTGGCCTAATGTCTCTGGCATTTATGGGCTTTACTGGGTTGGTGAAATAAGCATGAGTACCATTTTAATTGCGATCATTGCGCTAGCCGTTTTAGCCGCTGTTTTTGGCGCTATTTTGGGCTTTGCTTCTATCCGTTTTAAAGTTGAAGCCGATCCGATCGTCGATCAAATCGACACTATTTTACCGCAAACTCAATGTGGCCAGTGTGGCTACCCTGGTTGTCGCCCATACGCGGAGGCGATCGCGAACGGAGACAAGATCAACAAGTGTCCTCCAGGCGGCCAAGCAACCATTGAGAAGCTCGCAGACTTAATGGGCGTAGAAGTTGAAGACTCCGCTCATGACTTAGATAACAAAGTAAAAACCGTTGCCTTCATTCATGAAGATATGTGTATCGGCTGTACCAAGTGTATTCAAGCCTGCCCTGTTGACGCCATTGTTGGTGGCACCAAGGCACTCCACACAGTAATCAAAGATGAATGTACAGGTTGTGATCTATGTGTCGCACCGTGCCCTACTGACTGTATCGAAATGATTCCAGTGGCAACAACGACTGAAAATTGGAAATGGCAGATGAACATCATTCCTGTTACTGATATCACTAACCAAGCAACTGATGCGACCGCGTCAGAGCCTAAGGCATAGGGTTAGTATGATCTCTTTAATTGAACAAATTCGCACGGGCTCTATTTGGAACTTCCCGGGCGGTGTGCACCCTGCTGAAAACAAGAAACAGTCGAATACTACTGATATCGTGCATGCAAGGCTCCCAGAAGAAATCGTTCTTCCAGTGAAACAGCACATCGGTAAGCCTGGTAACTTATTGGTTGCTGTCGGTGATGCCGTACTCAAAGGTCAACAACTGACGGCCTTAGAGACTGGTTTTACTTTGCCAGTACATGCACCAACATCGGGTGTGATTACCGCTATCGAACCACGAACCACCGCTCACCCTTCTGGCTTGAGCGACGTGTGCGTGGTTATTAAACCTGATGGCTTAGACGCTTGGATTGAAAAAAATCCAGTTGAAGATTTCTCGACAAAAACTTCTGACGAACTGCTTGATGTGATTCGCCAAGCTGGTATTTCAGGCATGGGCGGCGCAGGCTTCCCTACGGCTAAGAAACTTCAATCAGGCTTAGGTCGTACCGACATTTTGATCGTCAATGCTGCGGAATGTGAACCTTACATCACCTCTGATGACAAGTTGCTTCAAGAACATGCCGACGAAGTATTAAAAGGCATCGAAGTGGTTGAACACATTCTTCAACCAAAGCTGACGGTTATCGGCATTGAAGACAACAAACCAGACGCGATAAAAGCACTTGAGATTGCAGCGAAAGACAAAGATATCGTCATTCGTGTTATCCCAACTAAATACCCTTCAGGTGGTGAGAAACAGCTGATAAAGATCCTTACTAATAAAGAGGTTCCGGCTGGCGGCATCCCTGCAGACATTGGTGTTTTGGTTCAGAACGTCGGCTCTCTTTACTCGATTAAGCGAGCGGTAATTGACGGCGAACCTGTGGTTAACCGCGTTGTGACATTAACCGGTAAAACCTTTAAGCAACCTCGTAATGTTTGGGCGCTATTAGGTACACCAGTACACGAGTTACTTGAAGAGTTTGGCTACAAAGCCGATAAAAAACTGCCGCGTTTGATTTTGGGTGGCCCTATGATGGGCTTCACCTTGCCACATGCCAATGTGCCAATCACTAAAACGTCGAACTGTATTTTAGCGCCAACGCGTCGTGAGATCTCTCCAAGCACTTACGAGATGGAATGTATTCGTTGCAGCGCGTGTGCCGAGGCTTGCCCCGCATCACTTCTTCCTCAACAACTGCAATGGCATGCGAAAGCCAACGAGTTGGATAAGTGTGAAGAACTGAATATTAAAGACTGTATTGAATGCGGTGCTTGTGCATTTGTCTGCCCAAGTGAAATTCCTCTTGTTCAGTACTACCGCCAAGCAAAAGCTGAGATCAAAACTCGAAAAGATGAAGCCGCTGCAGCAGAGCGCGCCAAGATTCGTTTCGAAGAGAAAAACGCTCGTATGGAGCGTGACAAAGCAGAACGTGAAAACCGCTTTAAGAAAGCAGCTGACAACCGTCGTAAAGATATGAAATCTGCGGATGGTGATGATGCGATTGCAGCTGCGATTGCTCGCGTTAAAGCGCAAAAAGCCGCGGCAGACCAAGCTCCTAATGCGGAACCAGCGGTGAAACCTGCGGTTGCGGCTGCGATTGCCAAGGCAAAAGCAAAACAAGCTGCGGCTCAGAAAGCGGACAGCGCTGAACCAGACAATTCTGAAATGTCGAAACTGCGTGAAGAACGTAAACGACAAGCTCGAGAGCGCAAGGCACAACAAGCAGCAACTGATGCTCCTGCAGAAAGCTCTGGTGATGGCAAAAAAGACGCTGTTGCTGCAGCTATC